>CABSBK010000094.1 GCA_902475865.1 uncultured Collinsella sp. | reverse complement strand
CCATCTCGCGCCATGAGATTAAACTTGAATTGTTCTCTGAACATATCCATTTCTACCTATCCTCAACAGATCTTTGTCTCGAGGAGCGCATGTGAAGCCGCCTCATTCCACCGGTCGTAACGTCATCGCCATTCTCGCCATACCCATCGTGATGCTCTTCCTTATCGTCATCACGCCCTTTTCTTTTGGTATCGCCTCGCCCTTCGATCTTTGCGGGATGATCGACGCCGGCTCGCGTGCCACCTCGCTCTCCTTTGTCTGCCGTGGCGTGTTCTACGAATATGCAATTCCCACCGGAAGTTGGCAGTCCAAGTTACCGTTGCTCGGCAAGGTCGACGGATGCTCCCCCTATTTCTGCCTTGAACCTCAGGCGCTAAACTATCTAATCGACGACCAGCCACTCGACTCCGTCACCCTCGCCTACGACTACGCACCAAACACCGATGAGCGCCACATGAACCAAGTCCTCGACAAGATGCTTGGACAGTGCGGGCTCACCGAGGAGACCGGTCGAACCATCTATAGCAACCAGAAATTAAAGCGAACAGAACTCCGCCGTGTCGGAAAAATCAAAGGGCGAAACGGGGCCGCCTACTGGGATGCCTGGGCAACACGCGACAAGGGCGAATTCGGACACAGCACCTATATGGTCACTGTCTACACCAAAGACGGAATTAAGGACAATGTTGACGATTTCGCGTCATCCAAACTCGGCATCCCCAAAACAACCAAACCCGCCAACCCAGATGAAATCCTGTAGAGGCGCTCATTGGAATGTCGCTCAACGTGCACACCGACATTGAGCTCAACCCCACCACCACAAAGGTGCCTGTCCCCTTCGTGGTGGTTTTCGACAAAAAGAAGCCGCCCCGATAACAGAGGCAGCATCAAGCAAGTCTATTTATTAGCGTCCCTCAAGACCCAACGAGAACGTCGCGGTAGCCCCGGCCACACCTTTCCCTCGAGCGACCCTCGCGAAGCGCGTGAGCGCGAGGGAAAGGTGTGGCCGGGGCGTACAGCAGAGTTACTCGGCAGCGGCCTTGAACTTGTTGTAGTTGATCAGACAGCCGGCCTTGACGATGGCACGCTCCTCTGCCGTCATATCGGCAATGTAGAGCTCAATCTGCTCGAACGTGCCGTCGGCGCGCACCACGTAGGCGGCGATGTCCTTCAGGTCACCATCGAGCGCAGCGCGTATACCCGGCACAAAGACGTAGTCGCCCACCTCAAAGTTGGGCTCGGCCTCCATCTGGAAGGGCACCATGCCCCAGTTCATCACGTTGGAGCGATAGCGCTTGGTGGCGTACTCGTGAACGATATTGGCCAGACCGCCAATCACGCGCTGGCAGCTCGCGGCCTGCTCGCGGGCAGAACCGTCACCGGGCTTCTTGGCATAGAGCATGGAGCCGTACTCGGTCGCCTTGGCGTCGGCTGCGACACCCGCGCCAGCCAGCGCCTCAAACACGCCGGCAAGCTCGGCATCGAGCGCCGCCAGGTCGCCTGCCGCTTCGCCGGCAACGCGGCGCTTTTCCACCGCGTCGACCTCCTTGGAACGGCCCACGTAGGCCGGGTCGCGGCGGCTGAGCGTAAACTCGGCCAAGCCCAGCGGGTTGGAGCGGAAGGAGCTCGTCTCGCCCGAGGGAATGAGCTCATCGGTCGTAGTGACCGGGTCCATGATCTTGGAGCACACCTTGAGCAGGATATCGTCGCCGAGAGGCTCCATCGCGGGCCACGGCTTGATGTTGGGGCCTTCGACCAGCTCGTCGGCAGGCTCCGCCTTGCCAAAGCCCCAGTACACGCGCTTTTTGTACGGCGCGTCGTCAAAGGTGTACTCGCAGGCCTCGTCCCAAGTCTCCTCGGGCAGGTCGGTCGCCGGCGTCAGGACGCCGCCGTTGGCAGCCGTCGCCGCAATGGAGCGAGCGTCCATCAGGGCCACGGCGCTCAGCTGGCCATTACCCGGCTTGGAACCCTCGCGGTTGGGGAAATTGCGCGTGGTGTGGCGGATGGACAGGCCGTTGTTGGCAGGCGTGTCGCCGGCGCCAAAGCACGGACCGCAGAACGCCGTACGCACGATCGCGCCGGCCTCCATAAGGTCGTAGATGTAGCCACGGCGCGTAAGTTCGAGCGCCACGGGCTGGCTTGTGGGATAGACCGACAGCGAGAACTCGCCGCAGCCGGTGTTGGCGCCCTTAAGCACGCGGGCAGCCTGGACCACGGAGTCGTAGTTACCGCCCGAGCAGCCGGCGATAACGCCCTGCTGCACGTGCAGCTTGCCGTCGACGATCTTGTCGAGCAGGCTAAAGTGCGTCTTGCCCTCGCCGATCTTGGCAGCCTCGAGCTCCACCTCATGCAGGATATCCTCGAGGTTCTCGTTGAGCTCGTCGATCTCAAAGCCGTTGGAAGGATGGAACGGCAGCGCGATCATGGACTTGATGCTGGACAGGTCGACCTCGACGCAGCCGTCATAGTAGGCGACATCGGCGGGCTTGAGCTCGCGGTAGTCGTCGCCGCGGCCGTGCATGGTCAGAAACGCGTGCGTGTCCTCGTCGGTGGCCCAGATGCTCGACAGGCAGGTGGTCTCGGTGGTCATGACGTCAACGCCGTTGCGGTAATCGGTCGTCATGCTCGCGATGCCCGGGCCCACAAACTCCATGACCTTGTTCTTAACATAGCCCTTGGCAAAGACGGCTCGGATGATGGCGAGCGCCACGTCGTGCGGGCCGACGCCGGGGCGCGGGGCACCCGTGAGGTAGATGGCGACGACGCCGGGATAGGCAACGTCGTAGGTGTCGCGCAGCAGCTGCTTTGCCAGCTCGCCGCCGCCCTCGCCCACAGCCATGGTGCCCAGGGCGCCATAGCGGGTGTGCGAGTCGGAACCCAGGATCATCTTGCCGCAGCCGGCGAAGTTCTCGCGCATAAAGGAGTGGATGACGGCGATGTGCGGCGGGACGAAAATGCCGCCGTACTTCTTGGCCGCGGAAAGGCCAAAGACGTGGTCGTCCTCGTTGATGGTGCCGCCCACGGCGCACAGCGAGTTATGGCAGTTGGTGAGCACGTAAGGCAGCGGGAACTGCTCCATGCCCGAGGCGCGTGCCGTCTGGATGATGCCGACAAAGGTGATGTCGTGACTCGCCATGGCATCGAAGCGAATCTTGAGCGCCTCGGGGTCTCCGGATGTATTGTGTGCCTGAAGGATCGAATACGCGATGGTGCCGCGCTTGGCATCCTCGGGCGTCTGCGTAATACCGCGCTCGGCAGCCTCGGCCGCAGGCACAACCTCGCTGCCGCCGCGCAGGTAGATGCCGTCCTCGTACAGCTTTATCATACTGTCTCCTACTCTGCCCAAAAGATTTAAGCGCATAGCATACATTCTTTCAATATCGTTCCATAGAACGGTTGCGAGTGGGTTGCGAATCTGCACGTTCACTTTATCTCGGTAAAGCATAGAACGAGCCCGGTGAGGGCCGGCAGATTTGGTGTAAGAGTGTCCCTTCGACTAGTCATTTAAGAACGTCCCCAATGACTACCCATAACAACGCCGATGTTTTGGCGCGGACAGCGAAAGCCCACCAGAGCGAGCAAGGTGCCTTGAAACAAGGCGGCATTGATCTTCTGATCATGCCGCCGAAGTTGAAAGGCAGATTGCCGCTCTGGCGGGCTTGCAGCGTCAACTGGTTACGCGGTTTGGTAAAACCGCGTAACTACAAATCCCCTCCGGCGCCCAGCAGCTTGCGCATGACTTGCTCGGGGTTAACTGAGCCGTCGCGCGGGGCCAGGGCGGTGATCTTCTTCTGCATCTTGTATTCGTGCAGCTCGTCCTCGAGCTGGCGCACGCGGGCGCGGAGCTTCTCGTTTTCGCGCTCACGCTCCTCGGCACGCTCCTTCATATCGAGGATACGCACCACGCCGGCAAGGTTGATGCCCTCGTCGGTCAGCTGGTTGATGAGCTCCAGGCGCTCGATATCGGCACGCGAATACAGGCGCGTGTTGCCGCCCGAGCGCTGGGGGTTCACCAGGCCCTTGGACTCGTAGACGCGCAGAGTCTGCGGATGCATGCCGGTCAGCTCGGCCGCCACGCTGATCATGTACAGCGGTTTGTTCCTATTGTCCTCGGCCATGCTACCTGACCCCTTTCCGTCTCGTTATCGTCCATCATAAGCCCGCGGGCGTGGTCGTGCGCCGCGACCGCCCTAGTACGTCGCCTTGTAACGATTGACCTTCTCGCGATAGTCGCGCGTGTCGGCCTCGCGCAGCTTGGTCATGGCATCGCGCTCGTCATCAGACAGGTTCGTGGGAACCTGCACCTTGATCTCGACGAGCAGCGCGCCCGTACGGCCACGGTGCTTAACGTCGGGCGCGCCCATCTCCTTAAAGCGGAACTTCTTGCCCGTCTGGGTACCCGCGGGCACCTTCAGACGAACCGTCGCACCGCCGGGCGTCGGCACGTCCACCGTGCAGCCGAGCGCCGCCTCATAGACCGAGACCGGTACCTCCATGGTCACGTCGGCACCTTTACGCTTAAACAGCGGGTGCTCCTCCACGTGCGTGGTCACGACCAGGTCGCCGCGCTCGCCGCCGGCAACGCCATACTCGCCGCGACGCTTGTAGCGCAGTTTGCCGCCGTCGACCGCACCCGCGGGCACCGAGACCGTAATGGTCTGTTGCTCGCCTGTCGAGGGAATGCGGTAGGTGACCTTGTGCGTCACGCCGCGAAACGCGTCCTCGGCCGTCACATCGACGGTCAGCGACAGGTCGCCGCCCTTGCGAGCGCGGCTGCGACCCGCGCCCGCACCGGCAGCGCCCGCAGCCCCGGCGAAACCCGAGCCCCAATCGCTGCCCCAGGCGCCGTTGCCGCTAAAGATGCTGTCGAAGATGTCGCCCCAGCCGCTGGCGCCCGCACCGGCACCGTAGCCGCCGCCATACGCGCCGCCCGCGCCCGGCATGCCGCCAAACATGAGCATCTGGTCGTACTCTTTGCGCTTCTTCTCGTCCGAAAGCGTCTCGTAGGCCTCGCTGATCTCCTTAAACTTGGCCTCGTCGCCGCCGGCATCGGGGTGATATTTTTGCGCGAGCTTGCGAAACGCGCTCTTGATCTCTTTGTCGGAGGCGCTCTTGGATACGCCCAGGATGTCATAGAAGGTTTTGCCTGCAGCCATCGTAGCTCCTCTCCTGTTACATCCGCCGTCCCTGCGGACGGCGGCTCATGCTGTCACATGGCACTTGGCCAGAAAGGGCCCCGGGTTTTGCCCCGGGGCCCTTCTCAATTACTCCTCGGTGCTCTCGGCCGTATCGGCCGTAGCATCCTCGGGCGCCGCTTCGGGCTCCGGTGCGGGGCGCTTCTCGCCACCGTAGGTCACCGTCACCATCGCGGAACGCAGGATGCGATCC
>CABSBK010000093.1 GCA_902475865.1 uncultured Collinsella sp. | reverse complement strand
CAAAGATACCGTGCGCCACATGCTCAACGTCCTGGGCGACGAGCGTCAGAAAATACTCGTAAAGTTCGTTAGCGACATCGGGCGCGCCGGCATCCGTAAACGACGGACGGCGGCCGTGGCGGCAGTCGGCAAACAGCGTGAACTGCGACACCACGAGTACCTCGCCGTCGACATCGGCCAGCGCCAAGTTGGTCTTGCCATTCTCGTCCTCGTTGATACGCAGCCCGCGGAGCTTGCTCCACAGCTTGTCGGCTTCGGCGCGTGTGTCGCCGTGGCCCACGCCCAGCAGCACCAGGTAGCCGCGTCCAATACGGCCCACGCACTCGCCGTCGACCGTCACGCCGGCGTTGAGCACGCGCTGCACCACCGCACGCACGGTCTACTCCTCGCCCGTCAGCTTGGCGGACAGATGCTCGAGCGCATGGAAACGATGGCTAATGGCGTTCTTCTCGTCCGCCGTGAGCTCGGCCATGGTCTTGCCCGGCGTATCGACCGGCAGGAACAGCGGGTCGTAGCCAAAGCCGTGATCGCCGCGGCCCTCGTGCGCGATAACGCCCTCGCAGGCGCCCTCGCCATAGGTGACCAGGCCGTCCGTATCGATAAGCGCGACGACGCTCATAAAGCGCGCGGTACGATCCTCGTCTGCCACGCCTTCTAGGTTAACGAGAAGCTTGGCGTTGTTGGCGGCATCGTCGCCATGCACGCCCGCATAGCGCGCGCTATACACGCCCGGCTCGCCGTCCAGCGCGTCGACGACCAAGCCAGAATCGTCGGCGATGGCCATAAGGCCCGTCTCCTCAACGGCAGCCTGCGCCTTGATGATGGCGTTCTCCAAAAACGTCGTGCCGTTTTCCTCGGGGTCCTCAAAATCGCCCAGCTGACCGAGCGCCACAAAGCGCACCTCGGGCATGACCTTGCCCAAAATGGCCTCGATCTCGGTGAGCTTATGGGCGTTGCCGGTTGCCACGACGATGGTCGCCGCCGGGTCGAGGGTGTCGATGTCAATCTTCTCAAGTGCCATAGCTGGCCTCCTTTGTCTCTATAGCAATGCCGAGTTGAGGACGACGAGGACTTCGGCCTCTCTCCCGTCTCGATCAACGGCAGTCTTATACTTCGACGTTTTCCCAGATAAAACCTGCCAAAATAAACCTGTCCCTTTTTGGCAGGTTAGGCGAGGGCTTGGCGCTGAAGCTCGATGAGCTCGGCGATACCCTTGTCACCCAGGTCGAGCAGAGCGTTGAGACGCTTGCGGTCGAAGGGCGCCTGCTCGCCGGTACCCTGGAGTTCGATCATCTCACCGGAATCGGTGGCGACGAGGTTCATGTCGACCTCGGCGTGGCTGTCCTCGGAATAATCCAAGTCGAGCAGGGTGTTGCCGTCGACGACGCCCATGGAAATGGCGGCAACCTGGCCCGTGAGCGGGATGCGCTCGAGTTTGCCCGCCTCGACCCACATGGCAAGGGCGTCGTGCAGCGCCAACCAGGCACCGGTAATGCTCGCCGTACGCGTGCCGCCATCGGCCTGGATCACATCGCAGTCGACGGTAACGGTGTACTCGCCGAGCGCCTTCATGTTGACGACGGTACGCAGACTGCGGCCGATAAGCCGCTCGATCTCCATGGAGCGGCCCTTGCGGTTGGCATGCTCGCGCTTGCAGCGTTTACCGGTCGAGGCCGGCAGCATCGCATATTCCGCCGTTACCCAGCCGGCCTTGGCGCCCTTGCGCCAACCCGGCACACCCTCCTCGATGGTGGCGGCGCACAGTACGCGCGTGTCGCCGAACTCCGCCAGGCACGAGCCGTGGGCGTGCTTCATGACGCCGCGGGTGAGCTTAACGGGGCGCAGCTCGTTGGCGGCGCGGCCGTTGGCGCGGTTGACCTGCATGTATTCCATGGAACTATCCTTTCGGCAAAAGATGTGGCGAAGCCTCCGGCGACATTGCGAGCCTAACCGAGTTCGTCGATATCGACATGCTCGATGCTTTTGAGCGGCTGGCCAAAGATAAAGCTACCCGCCACCGCAAACTCGGCAATGTTGTCAGACGTGGTGGCAAAGCGATGCTGCGGCTCGGCGGTATCGCCCGCCAGCTGCTCGCGGCGCGTGAGGATATCGGTCAGCTCGCGGGTGGTCTCCTCGGCGGAGCTCACCACGCGCACTCCGGGACCCAGCGCATGGCGAATAGGCCCCACGAGCAGCGGGAAATGCGTGCAGCCGAGTACCACGGTATCGATGCCACGATCGTGCAGCGGCTCGACTGTGGCGCCAACCAGCGCGCGAACGGCTGGCGTATCAAAAATATCCTCGTTCTCGAGCCACTGCTCCTGCAGATGCGCGCCCGAGGCGAGCTCGTGCTCGACGACCTCGACAAAGCTCGAAGCCGGGCAGCCATACACATCGACACCAGCATCCAAGTCCTGGATGGCGCGTGTGTAGGCGCCCGAGCGAATGGTGAGGTTGGTGGCCAGCACGCCCACGCGACGCGTACGCGTGCTGTTAATGGCAGCGCGCGCGCCCGGGGCAATCACGCCGATCACGGGAACGTCGAGCACCTGCTGAGCCAGACGCAAGGCCGCGGCGGTCGCCGTGTTACAGGCGATGACCATGATCTTAACGTCGTGCCTCGATAGCCAGCGGCCCGCCTGCAGCGCAAACGAGCGAACCTCGTCCTCGGTGCGGGTGCCATAAGGGCAGCGCTTAGTGTCACCGAAATAGTAGACGGACTCGTGCGGAAGCGCCGTTGCGATCGCGCGCGCAACCGTCAGGCCGCCCAGGCCCGAGTCGAACACGCCGATCGGACGCGTGTCCCCGGCCAGATTATCGATATCGGACATTACCTCACCAGATTCTCTCTCGAAAAATGCGACCACTCGTGATGCGTCGCGCTACGAACGGGCTGCGACCAGCAGCTCGGCCGTTGCCACCCAACCGTCGACAATCTTGCCGCGCGTAATATAGGCATTGTCGCAGGCGTCCAAGAACTCCGGGGCACCGGCGCTCGTCAGACCGTTCTCGACCAGGCAGAACATGCCAACATGGTCGGCCATGTAGAAGTCGGACTCGGAGTCGCCGAGCGCAAGCGTCTCCTCGCGCTCGATCCCCAGGTGCTCGCAGAAGCGCGCAATGGCAACGCCTTTGTTGAGACCCGCCGGATTGATGTTGAAGGCGCGGCCGTCCTCGACGCGATTAAGCTCGAGCGTCGTCGGCTTGGACAGGTGAGTCAGATGGCCGTTGCAAGCCCAGACCAGACCGCAGCCGGCCTCATCCAGGATGGCCTGGACCTCATCGTCGGGTACATCGCCGCGCATGCCGACAGTGACCTCACGGTACTTGTAGCCGGTCGACATGTCGTTGTGGTACTCGATCTTGTGCGGCCAGCGGGCAAGGATCTTCTCGCACACGCCGGTCTGCTCGATCACCTGGTGCGGCGTGAGACCGCAGGCGGGGTCGTAGGGCATGTCGCCCGTCAGATACTCCCAGTCGTTGGCCTTGAGGTCGTACATGACCAGGCCGCCCATCTCGCCGATGTAGGAGTTGAGGCCGAGCACGCGGGCGTCCTCATGGATCATGGTGCGATTGCGACCCGAGGTGGGGACCACCTGGATGCCGGCACGAGCGAGCGCGACAACCGCCTCGACGAGCTTGGTCGAGGGATTGCCGTCGTTATCGCGCAGCACGCACGAGCCGGGGGCGAGCATCGTGGCGTCCAGATCGGTAAAGACATACTTGACCTTGGCAAGGCGCTCGCGCATCTCGCCCGAAAGCTCGGCAACGGTCGGCAGGATGTTGTGGGACATGGTCACTCCGTTTACATAGAAGGGGCTTGGTCTAGGCGTCGTACGCCGCAAGGGTGCGCTTGAGAATCGAACCGTCGCGCTCACACGGCTCGGGTCCGTTCTTGCGCAGCATACGCTCTTCCTCGCCCTTACCGGTCACGATGACCACGGCAGGACGGACGGTTTCGCGCACGGCAGTCTCGATAGCGGCAACGCGATCCGTCACGATTTGCCAGTTATCATTTCCCTGCGCTTGAACGTTGCGCGCGATCTCGGCGCAGATGTCCTCAACATCCTCGGGGCCGGGGTCATCCTCGGTAATCACGATTCGGTCGGCATACTTGCCAGCGGCGATGCCCATCGTGGTGCGTCGATCGACACCCTTACCGCCCGTAGCGCCAAATACAACCGCCAGCTCGCGCTCGGGATAGTTCTCGCGCAAGTCACGCAGGAGCGTCTCGAGGCTCATGCCGTTATGTGCAAAATCGACAACGCCCAAGATTTTGCCCGATACGGACGGATAGAGCTCCATACGGCCGGGAACGAAGACGCCCTCAAAGCCATGGACGATGCCCTCTTCGGAAATACCCAGGGCCTCGGCGCAGGCAATAGCGGCAAGCGCGTTGGACACATTGAACTTAACCGGCGTGGGAATCACAATGTCGCGCGTAAAGCGGGGCGTGCGCACCGTTGCCACCACGCCGCAGTCGCCATTGCGAATCGCCAGCGCAAGCACGTCGGCACGCTCGTCGGTCAGGGAGAACGTCACCGTACGTTCGCAACGAGATGCCGCCTCGACCACGCGATCGACCTTATCCATATCGAGATTGACCACGGCAAAACGACTCTGCGAGAAGATTTTGAGCTTACTGGCAAAGTAATCCTCGAGCGTCGGATGCTCAATCGGCGAAATGTGATCCTCGCCGATATTGGTAAAGGCGCCGACTTCAAAGTCAATCTTGCCCGTGCGCTCGTATTTGAGGCCCTGACTCGATGCCTCCATAACCAGCCACGGGGCACCCGCCTCCGCAGCATGTGCGATGCGAGACTGCAGCAGGAAGGATTCGGGGGTCGTCAGCTTGGAAGGGCCCGTCTCGATGCCGTCGTCGAACTCAATGCCCGTATTAAGAGCGGGTCGATGACAGCCCGTAAGCTTGGCCTCGTTGGCGAGGATGCCGCGCAGATATAAGCTGCAGGTCGACTTGCCCTTGGTGCCTGTAAAGGCGCAGACCTTCACCTTACCCGACGGGTGCCCATAAAAGGCATCTGCCACCACGGCGAGCGTGCGACGAATATCGCTCACAATCACCGCGGGAAGATCAACATCGTAATCGACCTCGGAAACGTAGGCCACGGCGCCATCGGCGATTGCCGAAAGCAGGTACTCGCGCTTAAACGCACGGCCCTTGCAGACAAACAACGTGCCCGGACGCACCTGGCGCGAGTCATCAGTCGCAAACTCAATGCGCTGGTCGCACGAAGCACTCGGTCTGGAAACAACAAGGTCATCTTCCTCGAGCAACTCTATATAGCGCATCAGAGTTAGCTTCTCTTGTGTCGGACTCGACATACAAAGACCTCTCTCGCTAAATTCAGCCTTAAAGGGCAGAAGACGTCCCGCGGCAGA
>CABSBK010000092.1 GCA_902475865.1 uncultured Collinsella sp. | reverse complement strand
AGCAGGCGCGCTACCAAAATGCGCCACGTCCCGAAGGTGTTGAGCAGCTAAGGCATAAACCTTGCGTGTCCAAAAGCGAAGGAAATTATAGGGGAGACTTCCCGCCTGTGCAAGCGCAGAAACCCTAGCTCCTCGAATGTGCGACAAACTGGCTATGGGCCAGGCCGATCGCAAACGCCACCACGGCGACTGGCGCCCACGCGGCACCGATATCCGCCAGGGGCAATGCATCGAACGGCAGCCACGCGCCCGCAAAGAACGCGTCGCGAACCGAGGTGATCACGCTCTGCACCGCGACAACGCCGCCAACCCAAACCCACACTTGCGGGTGCGCGTCGCAAAAACCGTGCACCAGGCCCATCAGTACCAGCACGATGGCAACGGGATACAAGGCGTTGAGCATGGGCACCGAGAACATGAGGATCATGTCGAGGCCCACGTTGGAGAGCACGCACGAAAACGCCGCGAACACAAAGGCGAGGATCGCAAAGGGACGGCGCATAGCCTCCTCGGAAGCCTCCGCTCCCCCTTTAACCACATACGTCTCGCAGAAGTAACGCGAGCAGCAGCTGATGAGGCCGATGCACACGTTCATGCAGGCAAGGAAAAAGATCGCAAAGACCACGACCGTGCCGACAAGACCAAAGTGCATAGAGGCCGAACGGGCGAGGATGGCGGCGCCGTTGGTAGCATCGGGCATAACCGTGCCGAGCTGCATGCCGGCAAGCGCCAGGCCGCAGTAGATGACGGCCATGAGCACGCCGGCGATCACACCGGAGCGGGAAATCTCGAAGGCCACGCGCTTGTCATCGGTAACACCCAGCTCGTGGATGGTCTCGGCGATGATAATGCCAAAGGCGAGAGACGCGAGCAGGTCCATGGTCTGGTAGCCGGTCAAAAAGCCTTGCACGGCGGCGCCTGCATCGTAGGGAGCCTGAGGCGCGGCAGCCGGTCCCAGCGGCGAGATCACGGCAGCACCCACGACCAGCACGATGAGCGCGATAAGCGCGGGGCCCGTAATGCGACCAAGCACGCGCGTGATGACGCCCGGACGCAGCGTGAGCGCAAACGCGACGACGAAGAACCCGATGGCAAACACCAGACGTGCCGTGCCGAGCGAAACACCCTCGGGTAGCAGCGGCACCAGCATTTCGAACGCCGTGGAGCTCGTGCGCGGAATGGCCAGGCACGGACCGATGGCCAGATACACAGCCGCGACAAAGAACTCACCAAACATGGGGTGCACGCGCCCGGCCAGCTCGCGGGCCGTGCCGGCGAGCGCAACAGCGATAAAGCCCATGACGGGCAGGCCGATGGCTGCAATCAGAAAGCCAAGCATGGCGACCGGTGTGGCAGAACCTGCCTGCAGCGCCAGCAGCGGCGGAATAATGAGGTTGCCGGCGCCAAAGAGCATCGAGAACAGGGCGATGCCGACGGTAACGACATGGTCGGAGCGTAGACCACGCGAGGCGGATGAGGCCATAAGAGCACCTTTCGAATCGAAACAAAAACGGGACGGGCATAAGACCAGTCCCGCAAGTATATACGCTCTAGCAGGCTAAATCTCGCAAAGCGTCAATCGCGGTGCGCACTTCCTCGTCCGTGTTGAAATACCCAAACGAGAAGCGAACGACACCCTGACGCTCGGTCCCCAGCGCGCGGTGCATGAGCGGAGCGCAATGGGCGCCGGGGCGCGTCGCAATCCCCCACCCTTGCATGAGCGCATCCGAGATCTCGGCAGAGTCGATATCGCCCACGTTGAGCGACACGATCGCCGAGCGCGCGGGTTGGTCAAAGGCACCGTAGAGCTTAATCCCCGGAATCTCGCGCACACCGGCAAGGAAGCGATCAGCGAGCGCATGCTCGTGGGCAGCAATCGCCTCGACCCCACCCTGGGCCTCGATAAAGTCGAGGCCGGCAGAAAGGCCCGCGATGCCGTGGCCGTTGAGCGTGCCCGCCTCCAGGCGCGTGGGCCACTCCAGCGGCTGCAGTGGGTCGAAGCTGTGCACGCCCGTGCCGCCCATGGCCCACGGAGACACGTCAATGCCCTCTGCCACGGCCAGGCCGCCGGTCCCCTGCGGACCCATGAGCCCCTTGTGGCCAGTAAAGCACACCACGTCGAGCTCCATGGCCTGCATATCGATATGCGCCGTGCCGGCAGACTGCGAGGCATCGACGATCACAAGCGCGCCGGCCGCATGGGCCATGGCAGCCACGCGTGCAATGTCGACCACGTTGCCGGTCACATTGGAGGCGTGCGTCGCCACCACGGCACGCGTACCGGGCGTGACCAGCCGCTCGAGCTCATCGTAGTCGAGCGCGCCGTTCGCGTCGCAGCCCGCATGCTCAACGGTCACGCCCCGCTCTGCCGCCAAGCGGTTGAGCGGACGTAGCGCCGAGTTGTGCTCAAGCACCGTCGTGACCACGCGATCGCCGGGGCGCACCACGCCATTGATGACGGTGTTGAGCGCCGCGGTTGAGTTGGGCGTAAAGCACACATGGTCCGCCCTCGGGCAACCTAAAAGGCGCGCGAGCTTGGCACGGCAACTGTGAATCGTACGAGCGGCATCGAGGGCACCCGACGTGGCGCCGCGCCCGGCATTGCCAAGCGAACACATCGCCTGCGTCACGGCATCGATGACCGTCTGCGGCTTGTGCATGGTCGTCGCCGCGTTATCCAGGTAAATCATCGCACGACCTCCCACATATCAATCACCGTAAAGCCCTCGGTGGGAACGCCCGCCGCGGCAAGCTCGCCGCGCAGCAGCTCCTCATCGGCAGGCAACGCCTTCCACGCCAGACCGCAGCCGGCAGCGACCTCCCCGGGCACGGGAATCGTTCGCCCGGGAAGGCCGCGCTCAATACACAGGGACTCACAACCCATGGCGGCCGCCGTGGTGGGAAACGTGATGACAAGCGCCGGGCGCTTCTCCCTCATGGCAACTCCAACCAATACGCTACGGGCGCACGACGCGCACGGCCTGCTCCATCTTCTCCACGATCACGTACATGTTGGTGACCTCGCCCACCGCAAGCTGGTCCTTAATGCCATAGTGGTCCAGGCAGGTGCCACAGGTAAGGATCTCGACGCCCTGCTCGGCCAGGCCCTTCAGGTCATCGAGCACCGGCGAGCCCTCGACAGTGAGCTTGGCGCCGCCGTTGTAGAACAGCATGGTCGCGGGCAGCTCCTCCTGCTGCGTCACGGCAAAGATGAAGGCCTTCATGAGCTTGTGACCCAGCTCGTCGTCGCCGCGGCCCATGCAGTCGGTGTAGACGGAAATGACGAGCTTGCCCTTGCCGGCGCTGGCGTCAAAAAGCGGCACCGTCCTGCTCGGGGTCCACAACGGCCACGGCGCCAGAGGTCGCCACGGTCACGTGCCACTCGGCGTCCGAGATCTTCTCGACCGAAGCCGTGCAGCCCTTCTCCTGCGCCATCTTGGAGATGTTCTTGACGGCGGTCTCGTTGTCGACCGAGGTCACCACGGCACCCTCGCCATCAAGCTGTTTGAGTGCCTTAAGCGTCTTGACGACGGGCAACGGGCAGGCATCGCCCATGGCATTGACTTCAATCTTGGTAGACATAGAAAATTCCTTTCGAAAGAACCGTTCTAGAGAACGGTAAACAGTTACATAAACGTGCGGGCTAGCGAACAACGCGGACGGCTGGACCGCCCGGCTCCGCCTCGCACACGCGCCCGACAACGGCCGCGATGCGCCCCTCGGCATCCAGGCGACGCGCAATCTCGTTCACATCCCTCGCGGGCTACGAAATAAGCAAACCACCCGAAGTCTGCGGATCGTACAGCGCATCCAACATGCCCAGTTCCAGGTCTTCGTCGGCAGCCACGCGCGGGCCAAAGAAGTCCTGGTTGCGGTAGGCACCGGCAGGAATAATGCCCAGACGCGCCATATCGAGCACCTGGCCAAAGAGCGGCACCGCCCCCGACGCAAGTTCAATCTGCACGCCCGAGCCCTCGGCCATCTCGCACGCATGCCCGATCAGGCCAAAGCCCGTGACGTCGGTGCAACCGTGAAGCTTAAGTCCCTCGGCCAGGCGAATCGGGGCCTCGTTGAGGGTGCGCATCGAGTCAAACATGGCTGCGGCCTCGTCATGCTCGATGAGCTCGCCCTTAATGGCCGTGGTGATAATGCCCGAGCCGACCGCCTTGGTCAGCAGCAAAACATCGCCCACGTGCGCGCCGCTGTTGGCGAGCATGCGGTCGAGTGGCACAAAACCGCTCACGGACAGGCCGTACTTGGGCTCGTCGTCGTTGATGGTGTGACCGCCCGCGATGGAGCAACCCGCCTCGACGCACTTGTCGGCGCCGCCCGCCAGAATCTGGCCGGCAACCTCAACGCCCAGGCAACTGGGTATGCAAAGCAGGTTCATGGCATGGCTCGGCCGCCCGCCCATGGCGTAGATGTCCGACAGCGAGTTTGCCGCAGCAATCTGGCCAAACAGGAACGGGTCGTCGACCATCGGTGGAAAGAAGTCAATGGACTGCACGAGCCCCAGGTTCTCTCCTACGCGGAAGACGCTCGCATCGTCGGAGGTATCGAACCCCACGAGCAAGTTGTCATTATGCACATTGGGTAAGTCGCCCAGGACCTGGGCGAGGGCTCCGGGAGCAAACTTAGCGGCTCAACCGCTCGCGGCCGTCATGGACGTGAGCTTAATCTGATCGTCAGCCATCGATACCTCCTCTCTTCGGTCAATCATTTTCTCCCAGTATACGCATGAATGCGAGCCTGCGGCGGATGCATTAATTGAGCGCCTGTGCGCGAATCGCCGCGCCGATGGCACCGGCAAAGCGAGCCTGGGGCGAGGTGGTCACCGGCGACCCCAGTAGCTCGCCCAACCGCTCCACCACGAAGGCGTTCTCGCACAGACCGCCGGTCAGATAGTACGGAGCGCCCGCCGCTTGCCCGGCCATGGTCGCCACGCGGGAGACCACGCTGTCGATCACGCCACGCGCAATGTTCTCGCGCGGCTCACCGCGACCGATCAGGCTGATGACCTCGCTTTCGGCAAACACCGTGCACATGCTGCTGATCTTGGTAGGCTCGCCGGAACGCGCCAGGTCGGTCATCTGCTGCTGGGAAATGCCCAGGCGGTCGGCCATAATCTCCAAAAAGCGCCCCGTGCCGGCGGCGCACTTGTCGTTCATGGCAAACTTGGCCACGCGGCCACTTTTAAGCTGAATGACCTTGGTGTCCTGACCGCCCACGTCAATCACGGTGCCGTGGTCGCCAAACAGGCGCACGGCGCCGGTGCCGTGGCAGGTAATCTCGGTCACGACCTTGTGCGCATAGGGCACGGCGACACGGCCGTAGCCGGTCGCGATCACGCGAGCATCTTCGGCCGTCACGTCATAGCCGGCTGAAGCGAGCTCCCCTCGCAGACGCTCGGCCGCATCGACCGAGGAGAACCCGGTTGGCTGCAC
>CABSBK010000091.1 GCA_902475865.1 uncultured Collinsella sp. | reverse complement strand
CCGATCCAGATGTTACAGATTGAGATGATTGATTGGGACGGTCCATCGGTCAACCAACTACCCTCATCTGTAGCGAGATGTCATACATTTATTCTGTACTAGACACCCCCAGGGGGTATGGGTGTATAGTATCGGCAGGTTAACATTTCCAACACCACGCCACAGAAAGGAGAAGCCATGGCTCAAGATAAGTTCGACGTGGGCGGCATGACATGCGCCGCCTGCCAGGCGCACGTGGACCGTGCCGTGAGCAAGCTCGATGGCGTCCAAAGCGTCGCGGTCAACCTGCTCGCCGGTTCCATGATGGTCGACTATGACCCCGCGCAGGTCTCCCCCGACGATATCTGCACCGCCGTCGACCGCGCGGGCTACTCGGCCTCACCTGTCGATGCGGGCACCGGTGCCGCCGGCTCAAGCGAAGGCGCACAAGCCAGGTCCGGCGCCGCCCACATGGAGTCGCCGACCAAAAAGCTGGAGACCGCCGCCTCTGCCATGCGCACTCGTCTCATCGTCTCGATCGCATTCCTTATCCCACTGTTCTACATAGGCATGGGGCACATGCTCGGCTGGCCGCTGCCCGGCATTTTCACCGACCATACCCACAGCATGACGCTCGCCCTCACCGAGCTCGTCCTGCTCATCCCCATCGTCTATGTCAACGACGCGTACTTTATCAATGGGTTTAAATCACTCGCACACGGCGCGCCCACCATGGACGCCCTCATCGCCGTGGGCGCCACCGCCTCCATCGCCTGGTCGCTCTACGCCATGTTCATCATGGCCGACCAGTTAGCCGCGGGTCAGGTCCACGAGGCCATGATGACGGGCATGGACAATCTGTATTTTGAGAGCGCAGGCACGATCCTGTCGCTCGTCACCGTGGGCAAATACCTTGAGACGCGCAGCAAGTCCAAAACCGGCGGCGCCATCGAGGCGCTGATCGACCTGGCACCCAAGACCGCGACTGTCGTGGCAGAGGACGGCACCGAGACCACTGTGGACGTCGACGCCATCCTTCCCGGCCAGGTCCTGCGCGTGCGCCCCGGCGAGTCCGTCCCCGTCGATGGCGTGGTGCTCGAGGGCAGCTCGGCCGTGGACGAGAGTGCGCTCACCGGCGAGTCCATCCCCGTGGAAAAGACCGCCGGCGACACCGTCAACGCCGCCACCGTCAACCGCACCGGTTCGTTTACCTTCCGCGCCACACGCGTGGGCGTCGACACGTCGCTTGCCAAGATCATCCAGCTCGTCGAGGACGCCAACGCCACCAAGGCGCCCATCGCCCGCATGGCCGACAAGGTCGCTGGCGTGTTCGTGCCCGTGGTGTTCGCGATCTCGGCCGTGACCTTTGTGGTGTGGATGGCACTGACCGGCAGCATAAGCGAGGCGCTCACCTCCGCCGTGGCCGTGCTGGTGATCAGCTGTCCGTGCGCATTGGGTCTGGCCACGCCCGTCGCCATTATGGTGGGCACCGGCAAGGGCGCCGAGATGGGCATTCTGTTTAAGAGCGCCGAGGCTCTGGAGAACCTGCGCAGCGCGGGCACCGTGGTGCTCGATAAGACGGGCACGGTCACCCGCGGCAAGCCTGCCGTGACCGATATCGTGGTAGCCACGCGCACTGACGGCTCGCCCGCCATGAGCGAAAAGGCGCTGCTCAAGCTGGCTGCCGCGCTGGAGCGCTCGAGCGAGCATCCGCTAGCCGAGGCGATTATGGCCGAATGCGAGGCGCGCGGAATTGTCGCGCGCATGGTCGAGGACTTTGCCGCCGTGCCCGGTCGTGGCGTTACGGCACGCGAGGGGCAGAATGTCATCGCAGCCGGCAACGTGCGTCTGATGGACGAGCTGGGCGCAAAGGTGCCCGCCGGCCTTGCCGAACAGTTCGCCGCCGAGGGCAAGACGCCACTGTTCGTTGCCAAGAATGGCGAGCTCGTCGGCACCATCGCCGTGGCCGACGAGGTCACAGAGACGAGCGCCAAGGCCATCGCCGCGCTCCGCAAGCTCGGCGTCGACGTGCACATGCTCACCGGCGACAACCGCGTGACGGCCGAAGCAATCGCCCGCCGCGTGGGACTGAACAGCAAGCAGGTCATCGCCGACGTCCTCCCCGCCGACAAGGAGCGCCACGTGCGCGAGCTGCAGAATGCGGGCAGCATGGTCGCCATGGTGGGCGACGGCATCAACGACTCCCCCGCCCTGGCGCGCGCCGACGTGGGCCTTGCGATCGGCACCGGCGCCGATATCGCCAAAGAAGGGGCAGATGTGGTGCTCATGCGCAGCGACCTCATGGACGTCGCCCGCGCCATCGAGCTTTCGCGCGCCACGATTCGCAACATCAAGCAGGACTTGTTCTGGGCGCTGTTCTACAACGGCATCGGCATTCCGCTCGCCGCGGGCGTGTTCTTCCCGCTCACGGGATGGCAACTCTCGCCGATGTTTGGCGCCGCGGCCATGAGCCTGTCGAGCGTGTGTGTCGTAAGCAATGCGCTGCGCCTGCGAACCTTTAAGCCGAAAGTGGCAAAATAGGCTCACCATTACGTCCATTTAGAACGGGTTTTCCAGGTGCCCGAGATTGACCTGAAAGAGGAGCGACGCGTACTTTGGTACGCGAGCGACGGTTTGAAGGTCAAGGCCGGGCACCTGGGAAAGCCGACACAACAGAGAGGAATATCCATGCGTTACACGATTAAGACTTCCGGCCTTATGTGCGGTCACTGCGACGCTACTGTCGAGACGGCACTGCTCAACGTTGCCGGCGTGACCGACGCCGATGCCGATCACGAGACTCAGACCGTGCAGGTGGAGTGCGCCGACACCGTGACCGCTGAGCAGCTCACTGCCGCCGTCGAGGGCGCCGGCGAGAAGTTCCACGCCCTGTCCGTGACCGCAGCCTAGCTGCCACCGCACCAGCAGGCACCGCTGTCGGCCGACATAGCCGCCCAGCAACCACCGCTCAACCAGCCCTTCAGAAGTTGCGGTGAAATAGTTCCTGTTTTAGCGCTCCAAGCCCTCAATCAAGAACTATTTCACCGCAACTGAGGGCGAGGTATTTGAAGGATTGACCAGAAACGAGGACCCGCCATGATGGCAGACCATAAATCGGTGACCCGCATGCTCAAAACGGCACGTGGTCAGATCGACGGCATCCTGCGGATGGTCGAGGAGGACCGCTACTGCGTCGATATTTCCACGCAGCTCATGGCCACGCAGGCGCTCATCGCCCGCATCAACGCCGATGTGCTCAAGGCTCACATCGAGGGCTGCGTCGCCTCGGCCATCGAATCGGGCGACGAGGAACTCAAGGCCGCCAAGCTCGCCGAGATAGAGCGCGTCGTCGACAAGCTCGCCAAGTAATTGGTGCAAACGTACCTGTCCCCCTTGCACCAAAAGGGGTATAAAGGCGTGCAGTATATCGAACGAAAGGCAATTTGCATGAATGACTTTATGAAGGGTCGCAATGGCGCCGATGAACTCACCATCGTAATGGGTTTTGTCGGCATCGTCATCGCGATGGTCGGATCGATAGCCCGCATCCAGTGGCTCAGCTGGATCGCCATCGCTGTCATCGTGATCGGCGTGCTGCGCGGCCTGTCCAAAAACATCGATGCACGTCGCAGGGAGAACGACGCCTTTGTCGCCGGCTCGGCTAAGGTCCCCGGCTTGGGCAAGTTCGTCGCCAGCTTGGGCGGCGGGGCCGCAGCGGCCAGCACCTCGCGCGCGGCCGGCACCAGCAAGGAAGACTTTGAGCGTGCCAAGCGCACGGCCAAGAAGATGTGGAAGGGTCGCAAGACCACGGCATACCTCAAGTGCCCTAACTGCGGCCAGATGCTCTCCGTCCCCAAGGGCAAGGGCAAGATCCGCGTCACCTGTCCCAAGTGCCACGCCAAGATGGAGACGCGCTCATAGCCGCCATACCATGGGACAAAATAAAAGCCGAGGCCTCGCACTGGGACCTCGGCTTTTTCTGATTATGACAAAAGGATTGTCCCTTTGTCGCATCGCCATATCGCGCGCTTACGCCACGCCGTCGCGGGCGAGCTCCTCGGCCAGCGCCTCGGACGGCATGGCCATAATCGTGTCGAGCTCGTTATCAACCTCGGGAATACGCTTCACCTTGAGTTTGCGCACCAGATCACCGCGACACATCACGTGTATCGGCTCACGCAGCGCGCACAGGTCATCGAGCGGGTTCTTGCGCGTCACCAAGATATCGGCGGCCTTACCGCACTCGATTGTGCCGGTCTCGCCGCCCAGCCCCAGCAGCTCGGCATTGACTTGCGTAGCCGTATGCAGCGCGAAGGCGTTGCTCACGCCGACATACTTGGCAAAGTAGGCCACCTCGCGCCACATGTCGTACTGCGTCACGAACGGGCAGCTCGAATCTGTGCCAAGGCCTACCTTAACGCCAGCTTCCAGTGCGGCACGGGCGCTCTCGATGATGCCCGAGCACACGATGTCGCCGTTCTTCTTTTGCGTATCGGTCGAATGGGTCTTTTCCGGGTCGAGCAATACAAACGGCAGCGCCGGGCTGATGGTGCAGGTCACGCTGGCGCACGCCCCTCAAGCTGCGTGCCCGCGGCGCCGCGGTACAGTTCCAGGATCTCGGGCGTCAACGGAGCGCCGTGTTCAATCGTGTCAACGCCGGCCTCAAGCGCGGCCTTCACACCTTCGGTGCTCTCGACATGGGCCATGACCGGAAGGCCAACCTCGTGCGCCGCCTTGCACGCCGCCGCGGCAACCTCCACCGGCATACGCAGCACGCCCGGCTCGCCCACCTCGGTCGCGTCGAACACGCCGCCCGTTACGAACAGCTTAATGACGTCGGCACCGCGCGCATACAGGTCGCGCACCTGTTCGGCTGCCTCGGCGGGACTGTTAGCCACCTGGGCGAACAAGCCAGCACCATGGCCGCCCGGCACCGTGATGCCCGTTCCTGGCGCCACCAGACGAGGACCCTGATACTTGCCGGCATCGATAGCATCGCGCACGGCAAGATCGGCAAACAGCGGGTCGCCCGCGCCGCGCACCGTGGTCACGCCGCTTGCCAGCTGCTGCTGTGCGCTGCCCTTAAGAATGTGGCGGACAATGGCACGGCCCACCGGATTATCGAGCTTCTTCATGAGCGCGCCCGCATCGCCCGCCGAGACCGGTTTGCCCGAACCGCACAGATGCACGTGCATATTGATGAGACCCGGCATGAGATACGCACCGCCCAGGTCGATGACCTCGGCACCCGCCGGCGCCTGCGCCACGGCGCTCGGCCCCATCCACGTGATGAGACCGCGCTCAACGGCCACGGCCATGTCGGGCTTCGGCTCCATATGTTCCGAACCATCCAAGACGGTCGCATTGATAAACAACGTGGAACGATCGGCAGACGCCATATCGAGCTCCTCCCCCTCAGAAAACTTGAACATCTGTCCATTATTATCCAGTGTAGCCCGATTGCCACAGA
>CABSBK010000090.1 GCA_902475865.1 uncultured Collinsella sp. | reverse complement strand
CGAGGACCTGCCCGACTACAATGTAAAAATCACCGCGTGCATGTGCTTCTCGCGCACCTTCACGATGCAGGAGTACTACCACAACTCATCGTGGCTCGAGAACGGCGGCTCGCCCGAGAAGGCTGCCCGCAGCGCCCTCACTAGCGCCATCGATGCTTACATTAAGCAACAGGGCAAGTACAACAAAAACGAGAGCGGCATTAAGTGGCAGGACGTCCAAGACTGCCTGGTGCTGGTGACCAACTGCTTCTACACCCAGACGTCTTACGAAAAACAGACCAACAACCGCTTTATCCAGCAGGCGATGACGGCCTTCTTTAAGGAGCGCCTCTCGACCTATCTGATCGAGAACAAAGACGCTGCCAACAAGATCATGGAGCAGGTGCTCATCAACAAGCGCTCGCGCGAGAACGCCGAAAAGACGCGCCAGAGCATCAAGACCAACCTGCAGCAGAAGACCGACATGGCCAACCGCGTGCAGAAATTCATCGACTGCCGCTCCAAGGACAAGAGCCGTCGCGAGATCTACATCGTAGAGGGCGACTCGGCAGCAGGCGCCATTCGCACCTCGCGCGATGCCGAGTTCCAGGGCGTTATGCCCGTCCGCGGTAAGATCCTCAACTGCCTAAAGGAGGACTATCCGCGCATCTTTAAGTCCGACATCATCATGGACCTCATGCGCGTGTTGGGCTGCGGCGTGGAGATCAAAGACAAGCGCATCAAGAACCTCGGCGCCTTTGACCTGGACAACCTCAACTGGAACAAGGTCATCATTTGTACGGATGCCGACGTCGACGGTTACCACATCCGCACGCTCGTGCTCACCATGCTCTACCGCCTGGTGCCCACACTTATCGACGAGGGTTACGTGTATATCGCCGAGTCGCCGCTCTACGAGATCAACTGCAAAGAAAAGACCTACTTTGACTACACCGAGCTCGAGAAGAACGGCATCCTCAAAGAGATCGGCGACCAGAAGTGTTCCATCAACCGCTCCAAGGGTCTTGGTGAGAACGATCCGGACATGATGTGGCTCACCACCATGAACCCCGAGACACGTCGCCTGATCAAGGTTGAACCCGAGGACGTCACCAAGATGGAGACCATGTTCAACCTGTTGCTGGGCAACGACGAGGCAGGCCGCAAGCGCCATATCTCCGAGCACGGCAAGGAATACCTGGACCAGCTGGACCTGCAGTAGCAGCAAATCGATAACGACGGCCCATAAGAAGTTCAAGAGGAAATCGTGGCAAAGAAGAAGACGAAGAACCAGCCAAAGAAAAAGCAGGTTAACGCCGAGAACGTCATCGGCCTGCACTCCGAGGTCACCGACCAGCCGATCACGCAGACGCTCGAGGTCAACTATATGCCCTACGCCATGAGCGTCAACGTCTCGCGTGCGTTCCCCGAGATCGACGGCTTTAAGCCCTCGCACCGCAAGCTGCTCTACACCATGTACAAGATGGGCCTGCTCAAGGGCGAGCGCCAGAAGAGCGCCAACATCGTGGGCCAAACCATGAAGCTCAACCCACACGGCGATGCCGCAATCTACGAGACGATGGTGCGCCTGGCCACCGGCAACGAAGCGCTGCTTGCGCCCTTCGTGGAGTCGAAGGGCAACTTTGGCAAGTACTATTCGGGCGACCTGAGCTACGCCGCATCGCGTTATACCGAGGCCAAGCTCTCCCCCATCAGTGCCGAGATCTTCAAGGACATCGACAAGGACCCGGTCGACTTCGTCGACAGCTACGACGGTGCCATGAAGGAGCCGCGCCTGCTGCCCACCACGTTCCCCAATATCCTTGTCTCGGCCAACAAGGGCATCGGCGTCGCCATGGCGTCCGACATCTGCGGTTTCAACCTCAACGAGGTCTGCACTGCCACGATGCACTACCTCAAGGATCCCGACTGCGACCTGCTCGAATATATGCCCATGCCCGACTTCTCGACCGGCGGCGAAATTATCTACCGCCGCGAGGAGATGGAAAAGATTATCGAGACCGGCCTTGGCAGCTTCCAGATCCGCTCCCGTTGGCGCTGGATTCCCGAAGAGCGCATTATCGAGGTCTACGAGATCCCCTACACCACCAAGACCGATGTCATCATCGAACGCATCGTCAAGCTCTCCAAAGAGGGCAAGGTCAAGGAGATCGCTGACATCCGCGACGAGACCGACCTCTCGGGTCTGCGTATCGCCATCGACCTTAAGCGCGGCGTCGACCCCGACAAGCTCATGGCCAAGCTCTATCGCTCGACCACGCTGCAGGATTCGTTCTCGTGCAACTTCAACGTGCTCGTCGACGGCTATCCCCGTGTTATGGGCGTGCGCCAGATTCTGCACGAGTGGGTCAAGTGGCGTATTGAGTCCACGCGTCGCCGCATTAACTTTGACCTGGGCAAAAAGTCCGAGCGCCTGCACCTGTTGCACGGCCTCGAGGCAATCCTGCTCGACATCGACAAGGCCATCGCCATCATCCGCGGCACCAAGCTCGAAGCCGAGGTCGTGCCCAATCTTATGAAGGGTTTCGACATCGACGAGACTCAGGCCGAGTTTGTTGCCGAACTTAAGCTCCGCAACATCAACGAGGAGTACATCCTCAACCGCACCAAGGACATTGCAAAGCTTGAGGGCGAGATTGCCGAGCTTGAGGAGATTCTCTCGAGCGAAGACAACATCAAGAAGGTCATCAGCGACGAGCTGGCCGCGGTCAACAAGAAGTACGTGATGCCGCGCCGCACGGGCAGGATCGAGCCCCATGAGGTTATCGAGGTAAGCTTGGAGCCCGAGGTCGAGGAGTACCCGGTCACCATCATGCTCTCGCGCGATGGCTACCTTAAGAAGATGACGGACCGCGTGCTCAAGAAGGCGACCACGCTCAAGTACAAGGACGGCGACAAACCCTTTATCGAGTTCCCATCCTCCAACACCCACGAGTTGCTGGTCTTTACCAACAAGAGCCAGGTGTACAAGTGCAAAGTCGCGGCGTTTGAGGACACCAAGTCGGCCCAGCTGGGCTCGTATCTGCCCACCGACCTCGAGATGGAGCCCGACGAGAGCGTCATCTGGGTCATCGACCCCGAGGACTATAAGGCCGACGTGCTGTTTGTCTTTGAGAACGGCCGCGTGGTGCGCGTCGCGCTTTCTGGATACGTCACCAAGACCAACCGCAAACGCCTCAAGAACGCCATCTACGGCGGCAGCAAGCTGCTGTATGCCCAGGTGCTCAAGAAAGATCGCGACATCGCGCTGGTCTCGAGCGACTATCGCCTGATGAACTTCAACACGTCGCTGCTCAAGACCAAGACGACCACCAACACGCAGGGCGTCCAGGCTTTTACGGCCAAGAAGGGCCGCTCGGTCACCACCGTCGGCACAACCGAGGACATCCTCGGCACCGGCGTCTCGGCCGAGAAGTTCACCGCTCAGAGCCTCCCCTCTGCCGGTGCCCTCATGAAGGAAAACGACATGCCGAGCCTGTTTGACTAGGACGACGGCAGAACCGCCATAAGCTCTCAAAACGGTGGGGCCCGAAGCGCAGCAACATCGCGCCCCGGGCCCCGCTCGTTGCAACGTAGTCGGAATAATAGGAATCCCCGTTTTTCACTCCTGCAATCCCGCGGCACAAGGCATGTTAAGCCGTTAGTAAAACTTGCAAAAGTTAGCAAAAGTTGCAAAAATTAGCAAAACTTGCAAAGGAGCTACCATGGAGTACAGCAAGAACCCCTTTACCCCAACATTTGGAAGCGTCCCTCCCTTTCTAGCGGGTCGCGAGCATATTCTGCGTGACATCAACCGTGGCTTTATCAACGGCCCGGGAGATCCAAACCTGTCGACTATTTTTACGGGCGCAAGGGGGACGGGCAAGACGGCGCTTCTCTCGCTCCTTTCAGAAACGGCACTTGAACACGGCTGGATCGCAGCAAATGTCTCCGCCATGCCAGGCATGCTCGAAGATATTATCGAGCGAACCAAAGAAGCCGCAGATAGCTACCTCTCACAGCCTCACGCGCGCATAAACGGCGTTCAAATTGGTCCAGTGGGCATCGATTGGACATATGCTCAAGAGGCCCAGGGCAACTGGCGCACACGTATGAATGGCATCTTTAAGCAACTCGGAAAACATGACATCGGACTTCTCATCACCATCGATGAAGTCACCGTCGATCTCGAAGAAATGCTTCAATTTGCCTCTGTTTACCAGCACTTTGTACGCGAAGGTAAAAAAGTTGCCCTACTCATGGCAGGACTGCCCTACAAAGTATCGGCGTTGCTGCGTAACGATTCCGTCTCGTTCCTCAGGCGTTCCCAATATCATCAGTTAGGACGAATCACTGACGTTGAAATTGCAAACGCATTCCGCAAAACCGTTGAGGCTGGAGGCCGCTCAATCACGCCAGAAGCGCTCGAGGATGCCGTGAAGGCCGTCGACGGATTCCCCTACATGATGCAGCTCGTCGGATATCGCACATGGGATGTTTCGGAGAACTCGCCCCAAATCAGTGCATCCGATGTCCAGCAGGGTTCCCTACTCGCACGCATGGAGCTGCGTGATCGCATTCTCGAAACGACCTATCGGGAGCTTTCTGACAAAGACATCGAATTCTTGTTGGGGATGCTGCCCGATTCTGGCCCCAGCAGGGTCTCGGAGATAGCCAAACGCATGGGCGTCGCCAGCAACTACGCAAGCCAATACAAACGCCGCCTCCTGGAGGACGGCGTCATCGGAGAGCGCGGGCGTGGTCTCGTTGGCTTTGACATCCCCGCGTTCAGGGAATTCTTGAACGAGAAGGCGTTTTAGCACACCGGAATTGTCCGCGGGAGCATCGTTGCATGGCAATCAGCATTCCTCTCGGTAAGGACAGCAAGCATTTCCACCAACACCGATTGCCATGCGTTCTTCTTGCCCTTAGGCCAACTTGCGAGCGAGCTCTCGCACCTCTTCCAACTTGGGCGACGATGCCATGCTGTCGCGCTCGGTCATACCGCTGATGGCGACAATGCCCTGGTCCTCCCACTTGCAGTACGCGCAGGTTGACTTGTACATAGCAATCGCCGCATCATAGACGCCCTCGCTATGGCTATCGAGCAAAAGGGCCGTCTTGGTGAATGGGAAGCCCGTAGCACCGAAGGCGTATAGGCGATCGATGGCGGCCTTCTCCTGCGCAGTGATATCAAACCAATAGATCGGCGAAGCGAAGACAACCATGTCGGCGTCTTTCAGCGACTCGATCACGTCGGCCATGTCGTCCTTCTGCACGCAGACGCCCTCATGGGTAAAGCAGTACTGACATCCCAGACAACCAGCGATTTTCTTACTGGCAACGCGGATGACCTCGACCGTATGGCCACCCTCACGCGCGGTCTCAGCAAACGCCTCGACCATGGTGTCGGTATTGGCGCCCTTGCGCGGGCTACCGCTCAATACAACGATATTCATAAGAATCTCCCTTCTTCATGCCGCAGGCGCGCGGCATACATTTCGTTGTAACC
>CABSBK010000089.1 GCA_902475865.1 uncultured Collinsella sp. | reverse complement strand
CGCGGCGCCGCGCGTCGCAAATCCGTACGCCAGCCCGCCCGCAAGCGACAGCGCAATCAGCACCGGCTGCATCGAGAACATAGTGAGTCCCAGCGTCAGCACCATGTAGAGCGCTGGCACCGCCGGATGCGACATCGAAAATGCCGCGACGGGTTCGTTGCCCGATTCCTCTCGCATGATGTCCACGGGCACCCCCATCCCCTCGCTCAAACGCCAACGCCGCAGCGCCGCCGCCATACACAACCAGCGCAAACACCACGCCGGCGGCAGCGACATCGGCCGTCACTCGTCAATCGCTACGCGCTCATCATATGCCTGCGGTATCATATTGCGCCGTGTATCGTTTCCAAACACACGTCTCTATAACGTAACAGGAGATCACATGGACGCAACCGCAATTATCCTCGCCGCCGGCGAGGGCACCCGCATGAAGTCGAACCACTGCAAGGTTTCGCACAAGATCCTGGGCAAGCCCATGGTCCAGTGGATCGTCGACGCCACCATCAAGGCCGGCTGCAGCCGCGTCGTGGTCGTCATCGGCAGCCACGCCGATGAGATGCGCGCCCTCATCGATGGCGCCTACGCCAACAGCGCCACCAAGGTCGAGTGCGTCGAGCAGACCGAGCGCCTGGGCACCGGCCACGCCGTAAAGGTCGCGCTCGAGGCCTGCGGCATCACGCAAGGCCCCGTCGTCGTGCTCAACGGCGACCTGCCGCTCATCACCGCCGACACCGTCGCCAAGTTCGCGCAGACCGTCGCCACCGGCGAGCTCGCCTGCACTGTCATGACCATGACCCCGCCCGATCCTTTTGGCTACGGCCGCATCAAGCTGGGCGCCGATGGTCAGATCGAGCGCATCATCGAGCAGAAGGACTGCACGCCCGAGCAGGCCGCCACGCTGCTGGAGTGCAACGCCGGCTGCTACGCCTTCGACGGCGCGCAGCTCGCCGCTCACATTAACGAGATCGGCAACGACAACGCGCAGTCCGAGTACTACCTGCCCGACATGCTCGAAATCCTCAAGGGTCACGGCCAGGCGGTCTCCATCTTCCACTGCGACGACTACCGCGACGGCCTGGGCGTCAACAGCCGTATCCAGCTCGCGCAGCTCACCGCCATCGCGCGCGACCGCATCAACGAGCACTGGATGGCCGAGGGCGTCACCTTCATCGACCCCACGCAGGCTTGGATCGGCCCCGACGCTACCATCGGCCGCGACACCATCGTGTGGCCGCAGACGCATCTGATCGGCCACGTCACCGTGGGCGAAGAGTGCCAGCTCGGCCCCAACAGCCGCCTCACCGACACCACCGTCGGCAGCGGCTGCACCATCGATGAGACCATCGCCATCGAGGCCGTCATCGAGAACGGCGTCGACTGCGGCCCGCGCGCCTACCTGCGCCCGGGCACCCACATGCTCGACGGATCCAAGGCCGGCACGCACGTGGAGATCAAGAAGTCCACGATCGGCGAGGGTTCCAAGGTGCCCCACCTGTCCTACATCGGCGATACCACCATGGGCTCCGGCGTCAACGTGGGCGCGGGCTCTATCACCTGCAACTACGACGGCGTTCACAAGCACAAGACCGTCATCGGCAAGGATGCCTTCATCGGTTCCGACACCATGATGGTCGCGCCCGCCCAGATCGGCGACGGCGCACTCGTGGCCGCCGGCTCCGTCATCACCGAGCCGGTCCCGGCCGACGCACTCGGTCTGGGCCGCGCCCGTCAGGTAAATATCGAGGGCTGGGCCGCCGATTATCGCCGCCGTCTGCACGAGGACGACGAGGTATAACGTTTTACCAAGCACAAAAGGAGCTGTTCCATGAGGGCGGCTCCTTTTTCTATCGTGACCTGCGCGACCGGATGAGTGGTCGGTTCGTGTCCGTTGACGGTAAAGACGTTATCAAGACTCGATAAACCCCGTCGCACGGTTACAATGCAACAAGGCATCTATATGGCATTCGATGTATAAAGGAGAAGGGTAATGCCGATTAATGATCCCGAGAAGTCGGAGAATATGCGCAAGTCCATCCGCGTGTATTCCGGTTCCTCCAACCGTCCCCTCGCTCAGAAGATCGCTGAGTACCTTGGGGTCGAGCTTTCGGGCCTTACGCTAAAGCAGTTCGCCAACGGTGAGATTTACGCCCGCTACGACGAGACCGTCCGCGGCGCCGACGTCTTCCTGATTCAGTCCGTGGCCGGCGGCAACGTCAACGACATGCTCATGGAGCTGCTCATCGCCACCGACGCTGCCAAGCGCGCATCCGCCCGCTCCATCACCGCCGTTATCACCCACTACGGCTATGCCCGCCAGGACCGCAAGGCCGGCCCGCGCGAGCCCATCACCGCCCGCCTCGTCGCCAACCTGCTCGAGCGCGCCGGCGTCGACCGCATCATCACCCTCGACCTGCACCAGGGTCAGATCCAGGGCTTCTTCGATATCCCGGTTAACCACCTGTCCGCACTGCCGCTGTTTGGCCAGTACTACAACAACATGCACTTCGACACCGACAACCTGGTTGTCGTCTCCCCCGACGTGGGTCGCGCCAAGGCCGCCAAGAAGCTGTCCGACATGCTCGGCTGCGACCTGGCCATCGCCCACAAGGGCCGTCCGCGCCACAACGCCGCCGAGGTCATGGGCATCATCGGTGACATCAAGGGCAAGACCTGCGTCATCAACGACGACATGATCGACACCGCTGGCACCCTGTGCGCCAACGTCAAGGAGCTCAAGGCTATGGGCGCTGGCGACATCTACGTCTGCGCCACCCACGGCATCTTCTCCGGTCCGGCCATCGAGCGCCTGAACGACGCCCCGATCGTCGAGTGCGTCGTCACCGACGCCATCCCCGTCGAGGTCGGCGGCAAGATCAAGACCATCTCGGTCGCCGAGGAGTTCGCTCAGGCCATCTCCGCCGTTTACCACGAGGAGCCCGTCTCCACGCTCGTCGGCGGCGACTTCGCGCTGTAATCCAACGCGCATCGCATCATCTTTGGTGTTTTTAAAGGGTCGGAAGCTCGCTTCCGACCCTTTTCTATCCCTCGCCAACCTTCCCTGGACAATTAATTCAGATACGTATTTTTCTAAAGCTCCAAAGGGCCGTTCGGAGCCTTCGGAGCTCCCCGGCGGATGCCATACCGTCCAAAGCTCCTCGTTTTCGAGTACAACCGCTGCATATTTATCCTCAAATCGCCCTCAAAGGCCCTTAGAAACGCCTCGAACGCCCGCCGCCTTATACGTATCTGAACTAACTGTCCAGTAGATATCGTCAACCTTCGCGGCAGAGCTCAATTTCCTGCAATCCCCTCGACCGATTCCACCGATTTCATAACACCCAGCCGTTCGTGGCGCGCAGCGCCCCGCTGAGCGAAAAGAACGGTATGGCGGTCGCATTCTGCCGCCAACTTAGTACGTTATAGCTATGACGACCGTGATTTCACATTTCTCCGCCCTCCGCGCAATTCGTCGCGCACGACGGGCGTACTCTGCCCTACCCTGGGACTTCGTTGATAGTGAACAGCAAGCACAGGCCTTGGCTAGCTGCATTCCCAATAATGACGCGATAGACTTTGGCGCACTTTCGATACTCGATGCCTGGAATGAAGATGATTCCGAACTGCTCGATCTTCTCGTTTCAGACGAAGACAACAGACGCCCCGACAAGCGACTTCTTCAGCATATTCTCTCCGCTCCGCTTCCTGAAGGTGCAATTATGCACGTCGAGGCCGACATCTACGCAACGTCTCCCGCCGTGACAGCCATGCTTTGTTCCAAAAATGAATCAGTCGCCAAAACCTTGATGCTTCTCATGGAACTGCTCGGAACCTACTCCCTTCCTCCCGGGGCAACATACCCCATTGCCCATGACGACATCTGGCCCAAGGGCGATGGCTGCGCAGCGACGGGCGATCTTGATTGCCTGGGCAACCAGTCGGTGGCCGAGCAACAGAACGAAACCCGCTATGAACAGGCACACTACAAATGCGAGCCCGCCACGACCATCGAAGAGCTCGAGGCGGTCGCACGGTTCGCCAAAAGTAGCTCATACGCCTCATTTCGCACGGCCGTTAAACTCGCCCGGGCCGGATCCGCATCCCCAGCCGAATCCCTAATGTTTGCCGTTCTCGGAGCACCCATGCGCTTTGGTGGTTTCGGGTGTTGCAGCCTACCTATGGGAGGCTTGCTACTCAACTATCGAATCGACTTCGACACCCTTGCGGTCAACATGTCCTCCGGCATCCCTTACGCCATCTGCGACCTGTATTGCCCGGCAGCCGGAGTCGACAACGAATACAACGGAATTGGGCATGAGCTTCAAAACGCTCGCATCCACGATGGCAATCGAAATAATGGCCTCAAGGCAATGGGCATCCACGTCCTGGTTATCAATCGCGACCAAATGAAAGACCTTGTTGCACTCGAAGCCTTCGCCCAAACGATGCATCGACTCGCGGGAGTCCGATTCCGATATCGCATCAAGGGCTATCGCAAGCGTCAGGCCGCTTGGCTCAACGCTCTGCGGGCCGGAATCGGCCTTGCACCGGTCTAAACGGCGAATCACCCGTGCGCCGTCAAACAGGGCTGGGCAGTTAGTTCAAATACGTATAACTAGACAAATTGAATTAGGCTGTTTTGCAGCTATCTCTATACCATTCGCCCTATTTGAAGGCAGGGTAGACTTCAAAACAGCGTCATATGGGCTAACTAAAGCTCCAAAACAACGCATCGGCATTGAATTGAGCAATTCGAATCCTCAGAACTTATACGTATCTGAACTAGCTGTCCATCTCGGATTTCGACGGCCGTCCAAACGCCCCCAAACAACCTCAATCGCCCTCCATTTGACAGCGGCAGCAGGGTCGCTCACCATAGCAGGCGACAAATCAACGAAAGGACAAACATGGCAGCTGCACAGCCGCTTAAGATTCGCATGGTTGCTGGACTTGGCAACCCGGGCGAGGAGTATGCCGAGACCCGTCACAACGCCGGCTTTAAGGCAATCGACGAACTGGCCCGTCAGGCCGGCGTCACGTACTGGAAAAACCAGGCCGGCGCCGAGGTCGCGCTCATCAACATCAACGACCCCGAGGAAGAGGGCGGCAAGCGCCAGATTGTGCTGGTCAAGCCGCAGTCGTACATGAATACCTCGGGCGGTCCCATCTCCAAGCTCTGCCGCGAATACAAGATCAAGGCCGAGGAGCTGCTCGTAATCCACGACGAGCTCGATATTCCCGCCGGCGACGTACGCGTTAAGGTGGGCGGCGGGCACGCTGGCCACAACGGCCTGCGTTCCATCATCGACAAGATGGGCAGCCGCGACTTCAGCCGCATCCGCACCGGCATCGGCAACCCTCCCGGCAAGATGGCCGTTGCCGACTACGTGCTTAAGCAGCTGCGCGCCCGCGAGGCCGAGGATTTCCAGGACACCTGCACCCGCGCGGCCGACGCCGCGGGTCTCGCCATCGTGCACGGCGTGATCTATGCCCGCGACCACGTCAACGGCGCCGCCTCCGCCAACGGCAAGCACTAAAACTTACCATTTAGGGACAGGTTTATTTTGGCAGGTTTTACCTGCGGAAACTCCCCTGTTG
>CABSBK010000088.1 GCA_902475865.1 uncultured Collinsella sp. | reverse complement strand
CCCTTGCACGGAATCGAACCCCGTGAGGGCGCGGAGCTGAGGAAACGCGATAGCGTGTGCCAGCGCAGCTCGCAAGGCGCGCAAGCGCCGCAGCGGTCCGTCCGCGCGGCGCGCGGACGCGATTCCCTTCCCCGCCACCTTGAATTGGCTAGGACCTCTGCAAAGGGGTCCTTTTCTTTTATGTAGGGTTCCGCGGAAAATGCATCCCAGAATTGGGCTTTAGAGCGGGATGCGCTTTCCGGCGCTTGCTTCCGACGTGCGTGCACATCTCGGCGCACTAGCTCGGGCCCGCCCCAGACATTCCTCCCGCTTTTGCGCCACTTTGCAGACCGTTCGGTCGTCTGTCCGCACGCGCGGGTATACTCAAAACGATACTTTTCCTATGCAATACGATGCAGGCTCGACCTGCACGATCCGAAGGGGGCAGTGATGGAGAGGATACTCGGCGTTAATCTCTCTGGCTGGTTTATTCCCGAGCCTTGGGTGACCCCGTCGCTATACGCGGCGACCGGTGCATCCAACGCGGCCGAGCTGCAGGAGGCCATGGGCACCGCCGCCTATAACGAGCGCATGCGCCGTCATTACGAGACGTTTGTGAGCGAGGACGATTTTCGCCGCATGGCGCAGATCGGCCTCAATGCCGTGCGTCTGCCGGTGCCCTGGTATGCCTTTGGTTCGCAGGAGTCCGATGCGTCCTACATCTCGGTTGTCGACTACATCGACCGTGCAATTGAGTGGGCTGCCAAGTACGACATCCGCGTGCTGCTCGACCTGGCAACGGTGCCCGGTGGCCAGGGCGATTCCAACGATTTGCCCACTACGCCAGAGGCTGTTGCCGAGTGGCATTCGTCCACCAATGGCCGTCATGTCGCACTCGACGTGCTCGAGCGCCTGGCCGATCGCTACGGCGAGGCCGAGAGCCTGCTGGGCATTGAGCTGCTGGACACGCCGCAGATGAGCGTCCGCAAGAGCCTCTTTACCATGACGGATGGCATTCCGGCCCACTACCTGCGCAATTTCTATCGCGATGCCTACGAGCTCGTCCGTTCGTATATGCCCGAGGATAAGATCGTCGTCTTCTCGTCGTCGGGGCATCCCGGCGAGTGGAAGCATTTTATGCGCGGCGCCAAGTACAAGAACGTCTACATGGACCTTCACCTGTACCATTACCGCGACGAGTATGCGCTCGACATCACGAGCCCCCGCGGGCTGACGACGGCGATTTCGCGTAACAAGCGCGAGCTTAAAGAAGCGATTTCGACAGGGTTCCCCGTGCTGGTGGGCGAATGGTCGGGCGCGGCGATCTTTGCCAACTCGTCGGTTACGCCCGAGGGCCGCAATGCCTACGAGCGCGTGTTTATTGCCAACCAGCTGGCTTCGTTTGCGCCGGCTGCCGGTTGGTTCTTCCAAACGTGGAAGACCGAGAAGCGCATTGCAGCATGGGACGCCCGCGCGGCGCTCGGTACGCTCGAGCGCGGCATGATTGAATAGGTTGATATGACGCAAAACAGCGCCCATACGGGCAAACTCTATGTGGTCGGCACGCCCATCGGCAACCTGGGTGACCTGTCCCCGCGCGTTGGCGAGGCGTTTGCCGCCGCCGATGCCATCTGCTGTGAAGACACGCGTGTGACGTCAAAGCTGCTGATGCATCTGGGCATTTCCAAGCCGCTTGTCCGTTGCGACGAGAATGTGATCGCCAGCCGCGCCGCCGGCCTGGTCGACCGTCTGCTGGCGGGGGAGACCCTCGCTTTTGCCTCGGACGCCGGCATGCCGAGCGTGTCCGATCCCGGCCAGGCGCTGGTCGAGGCAGCGCGTGAGGCCGATGTGCCTGTCGAAGTTATTCCCGGGCCCTCTGCTTGCGTCACGGCGCTCGTTTCGTCCGGCATTCCCTGCGAGCATTTTTTCTTTGAGGGCTTTTTGGGCCGAAAGCACGGCGACCGCGTGCGCCGTTTGCAGCGCCTTGCCGTGGTTCCCGGCGCGCTCATCTTCTACGAGTCTCCACATCGCATCGTGGCGACGCTCGAGGCCGTGGCGGAGGTCTTTCCCCAGCGTGAGGTTGCCGTCTGCCGCGAACTCACCAAGCTGCACGAGGAGGTCTTGCGCGGGCCCGCTGCCCAGCTCGCCGAGGAGCTGCGTGCTCGCGGCGAGGTAAAGGGCGAGATTGCGCTGGTCATCGCGCCGCCGAGCGAGGATGAGGAGGCCGGTATCGTGCCGGTTGGCGCCGCGGCAGCGGATCCCGACGAGGCCCTGTGCGAGGATATCCGCTCCGCGCTCGAGGAGGGGGAGCCCGCCTCTGCGGTGGCCAAGCGCCTGTCTCAGAAGTATTCGCGCCGCAAGCGCGATGTCTATGCCATGGTGCTCGATATGCAATAGATGGAGGATATCCAGCCCTTGCGCTAGAATCATCCCCTGTATGCAACGTTTTTCTGGAGGACAAACCCCATGGATCAAAGCAAGCCTTCGTTCTTTATCACGACGCCCATCTACTACGTCAACGCCGATCCGCACCTGGGCACGGCTTATTCCACCATCATCGCCGACGTTCAGGCTCGCTATCGCCGCTCCGCCGGCTATAACGTCAAGTTCCTGACCGGTATGGACGAGCACGGCGAGAAGGTCGCCGAGGCCGCAGCCAAGCATGGCATGACGCCGCAGGAGTGGACCGACAGCCAGGCTCCGCACTTCAAGGAGCTTTGGAGCAAGCTCGAGATTTCCAACGACGACTTCATCCGCACCACCGAGCCGCGCCAGCATCATGCCGTGCAGTACCTGTGGGAGCGCATGAAGGAGTCCGGTTACCTGTATAAGGGCAGCTACGACGGCTGGTATTGCGTGCCTGACGAGACCTACTTCACCGATACGCAGGTCCAGAAGGGCGACGAGGAGTACGGCAGCGTCGGCCAGCACCTGTGCCCCGACTGCCACCGTCCGCTTGAGCGCGTGCAGGAGGAGTCCTACTTCTTTAAGCTTTCCGCCTTCCAGGACAAGCTGCTCAAGCTCTACGACGAGCACCCCGACTTTGTCCAGCCGTCCTTCCGCATGAACGAGGTTCGCAGCTTTGTCGAGGGCGGCCTTAACGACCTATCCGTGAGCCGCACGAGCTTTGACTGGGGCATTCAGGTCCCGTTTGACGAGGGCCACGTGACCTACGTGTGGTTCGATGCGCTGCTCAACTATATGACGGCCGTCGGCTACGGCGTCGACACCGACGAGGCTCGTGCCGAGCTGGCCTATCGTTGGCCCGCGCAGTTCCACATCGTGGGTAAGGACATCATCCGCTTCCACTGCGTCATTTGGCCCGCCATGCTCATGGCCATCGGCGAGGCCCTGCCCGAGCACGTCTTTGCCCACGGCTTCCTGACCGTGCGCAATGCCGAGACTGGCAAGGCCGAGAAGATGTCCAAGAGCCGCGGCAACGCCATCGCTCCGCAGGACGTTATCGACATGCTGGGCGTCGAGGGCTATCGCTATTACTTCATGACCGACGTCGTCCCCGGCACCGACGGTGCCATCAGCTTCGATCGCATGGAGCAGGTCTACAACGCCGACCTGGCCAACAGCTGGGGCAACCTTATCTCGCGTTCGCTCAACATGAGCGGCAAGTACTTTGACGGTTGCGCGCCCGCCAAGCCCGCGTCGTTCGATGCGTTCGAAAACCCGCTGACAAAGATCGCCGATGGCCTGGTCGAGCGCTACATGGCCAAGATGGACGTGCTCGATTACGGTGGAGCTAAGGACGAGGTCATGGAGCTCATCCATGCCGCCAACCACTACATCGAGGACTCCGAGCCCTGGGCGCTTGCCAAGGACGAGACCAAGGCTGACGAGCTGGCATTTGTGATCTACAACCTGCTCGAGGCTATCCGCATTGCCGCTCACCTGCTGATGCCGCTCATGCCCCAGACTTCTGCCGAGGCCCTGCGCCGCCTGTCCTGCGAGGACGAGGCCGCGAGCGACGACCTCAAGGGCATTTGCGCTTGGGGCTTGCTTGCCGGTGGTCAGCCCGTCGAGAAGGGCGAGCCGCTGTTCCCGCGTCTGGGCTAAGCCGCCGCGCGCCATATCGGCAATTTGCTGTTTAGATGTAAGGGCATGGCCGCAACGGTCCATGCCCTTTTGTTTCAAGACGCCGCCACCATGCTAAGGAGGCAACTATGACAACTTCGCCTTTGGCAAACCCCACGGCAACAAGGGAGCTGCTGGAGGAGTTTGGCCTTGCGACCAAGCATCGCCTGGGCCAGAACTTCCTGATCGACAACCATGTAATTGAGCGCATTTGCGAGCTTTCCGAGCTTGCGGGCGATGAGCGCGTGCTCGAGGTCGGTCCGGGCGTTGGTACGCTCACGCTTGCGCTGCTGCAGGAGGCGGCGTGCGTCACGTCGATCGAGGCCGACCCCGAGCTCGAGCCGGTGCTCGATGCCCATGCCGCTGACTACGCCAACTTCCGCTTTATCATGGGCGACGCGCTCAGGGTGACGCCGGAGCAGATTGAGCAGGTTGCGGGCGGTGAGCCGACGGTATTTGTCGCGAACCTGCCCTATAACGTGGCGGCGACGATCATCCTGCAGTTCTTCCAGACGATGCCCGTGCTCAAGCGCGCCGTCGTCATGGTTCAAAAGGAGGTTGCCGATCGCATTGCCGCAGTGCCGGGTAACAAGACCTATGGCGGCTATACGGCAAAGCTCGGCCTGTATGCGCAGGTGACGGGTCGCTTTGAGGTGCCGCCGCGTTGTTTTATTCCGGCGCCGCACGTGGACTCGGCCGTCGTGCGTATCGATCGTGTTGACGGCGTGGTGCCCGAAGGACTCGATCGTGAGTTTGTGGCCCGCGTGATTGACGCCGCATTTGCTCAGCGTCGCAAGACCATCCGCAATTCCATGAGCGCCAACGGCTTTGCCAAGGACGTGCTCGATGCCGCCTTTGAGGCTTGCGGTATCTCACCCACCACGCGCGCCGAGACGCTCGATGTTGCCGACTTTGTCCGTCTGGCCCAGGAGCTAATCCATGACGCCTAATGCCGAACGCGTGACGTTTACCAAGAAAAAGAAGACGGTTGCCTGCCCCGTGCCCTTGGCACCGCTTGCCGACACGCATGCGCATCTGCTTTCGTTTTGGGGCAAAGAAGTGCCCGAGACGCTCGTGCGCGCCAAAGCCGCGGGTGTCGACCTGTTGGTGACGATGTTCGACCCCATCGCTGACAAACGCAGCGTGACGGACTATAGCGACTGGCTCGTGCGCGAAATTCTGCCGATGCGGGATATTCCGCAGATCAAGTATCTTGCCGGCGTTCACCCCTATGGCGCGCCGGATTATACCGACGACATCCACGCACAGGTCGTTGCCGCGCTCGATGACCCTTTGTGCGTCGGTATTGGCGAGATCGGTCTGGACTACCACATGGATTACGATGACGACATCGCGCCGGCGCCCCATAGCGTGCAGATTGATTGCATGGCACGTCAGCTCGAAGTTGCCGTGCGCCGCAATGTGCCGGTGGAGTTGCACTTGCGGCACGAGGACTCGGATGGGGAGCGCACCTCGCATATGGACGCCTACAACGTGCTGCGCGAGGTGGGTGTGCCCCAGGCCGGTTGCGTGCTGCACTGCTTTGGCGAGGATCGCGCCACGATGGAGCGCTTTGT
>CABSBK010000087.1 GCA_902475865.1 uncultured Collinsella sp. | reverse complement strand
CCGATGTCGCGACGGCCATTCGCACCTGCGTGGTGCTCGTTTTCGCCTGGGCAATGGCGGGCATTTCTGGATCCATTGGAACCATTGGCAGCATCGAACCCAGATCCTGGCTCTTTCTCGTCCTCTCGGGACTCGCTACCGGTGCTTCGTGGATCTGTTACTTTAAGGCGTTGAGCATCGGAAATGTCAATAAGGTCGTACCGGTCGACAAGATGAGCACCGTGCTCGCCGCGCTGGTCGCCATCGCGCTTTTTGACGAGACGAGCAACCTTGCGGTTAAGCTCGTGGGAACCGCTGTCATCACCCTCGGCACGTTTTTAATGATCGAGAAGAAGCAGTCCGCCGAACCCGAGCAGCAGCAAGACCGAACCTGGCTCGCTTACGCCTTCGGCGCCGCCGTGTTCGCGGCACTCACCTCCGTCCTCGCCAAGATCGGCATCGAAGGCGTCGAGTCAAACCTGGCCACGGCAATCCGCACCTGCGTGGTACTGGTTATGGCATGGGCAATCGTGGCAGCCAAGGGAAAACTGGAGCAGGTCGCGCACGTTGACCGGCGCGAACTCACATTTCTCGCAACATCGGGCATCGCGACTGGAGCATCGTGGCTGCTCTATTACTATGCCATCGCTGCAGGCCAGGTGAGTGTCGTGGTGCAGATCGACAAACTATCGATTGTCGTATCGGTGCTATTTGCGCGCCTGGCATTCAACGAAAAACTCTCCCGCCGCAGCGCCATCGGTCTCGCCCTCATCGTACTGGGCACCGCCGCGCTTGCAATTTGGAAGTAGCGCCGATACCGAACGAAATCCAGTCCACCCGTAAATCCGTGACACAGCGCCCGCACCGGACTTGAGATGTTTGTACTGACTGCGCGCTGCCGCGCTACTTGCGCAGCGGCTTGGGCAGCGGAATGCCGGCGGCGATGGCTGCGGCGATGATCATGCAGACGATACCCTTGAGCGGGAAGCACATGAGAAGCAGGCCCACGACCATGACCGGCTGACGCATGACCGCACCCATCGTCGATGCCGTGCAGACGGCGACGCAAAAGACCGGATCGGCACCGGTAAGAATGGCAAGGCCGTAGCCCAAGCTCACACCCGAGAAGATAACCGGGAAGAAGTGGCCACCACGCCAACCAAGGTTGATAAGGGCGGGCGTCAGCATGGCCTTGACCAGACCGGTCGCGATAAGCACGCCGGCGGGAATGGTGAGGTAGGTTTCCATGAGCACGTCGGCCTGGGTCTCGCCGGCAAACATGGTGTAGGGCAAAACCGTGCCGCAGATGGCGAGCGCCAGACCGGCCAGCATGGCTTTGACGACAGGGCGCTCCCCTATGGCATGGGCAAACGCTTCGCTCGCGTGCTCAGAGACAAAGTACAGCCAGCCGCAGATTGTTCCGATCAGCGACAGAGGGATGAGCCAGGTAAGCTCCAGGTTGCCCACCTCGGCGGACTCGAACCTGGGCATGCCCATGCCGCCGCCCATAAGCTGGCCGAGCAGCAGATAGGTGCCCAGGCCGCCGGCAATCGCAATACCGTAGACCACAGTCTTCTGTGCCTTGGGCAGCTTGATGGTGATCTCGCCGGACGCGGACTCATCGTCATTAGCACCCTGGCCGTCGGCGCTACCGGCGAGCGGCGCCACAAAGCCAAAGACGGGCGCGGTAAAGAGCGCCGTCAGCGCGGCCTGGGTGCCCAACAGCGTGAGCTCCCTAAACTCGGCGCCAAAGCGGCGCATGCGGTCGCCGACCCAGCTGCACAGACCCGCGATAACGCCGGTCAGGCCGGCCTCCGGTCCAATACTTCCGCCAAACAGCAGCGGCAGCAATGCCGCGATCGAAAGCTTGCCCAGGTTGTCGTACGGGTAGCGCCCGTCTTGCTTAACCTTAGCCATCACCTGGTTGAGGTCGTCGGTCTTGGTGCCCGTAAGCTTTTCGTACAGACCGATCAGCAGGCCGCCCAGCAGGCAGACAAAAAACGGATACGGCAGAAAACCGAACGGGCCGCTGGCGAGTTCGGGCGACGCCGCGCCCAGCATGTGGGGGATCTCGGTCCACAGATAGTCGATACCGTGCTCCATCGCAAAAAAGAACAGCCAGACCGCGGCACCTGCGAACGCACCGGTCACGGCAACGCTAACTAAAAACAGCGCGCGGTTTGTGGGTTTGGCAAGGTTGTCCATCGGGTCCTCCCGCGGTCAAAGTCGACATAATTACGTTTTATTGTAGAGCGAGCGTTACCCAGACAAGCCAACCATCTGCGCCACAAACGGCACCATTGGGAGTCATAGTGGGGCAGGCTCAAGACTTATCCGTTGATAATCGAGACAATCTCGCGCAAATCGCCGGCAAAGTAGATGCCGTGCTGGCGCCTCAGGCTCGAAAGCCCTTTATCAATCATGCGCCCGAGCAGCGCCTTGAGGTCGTTGTAGTAACCGTCAAGGTTATACAGGATGCACGGAGCACTCAGGTGCCCCAACGACACCGCGGACATGACCTCGGCAATCTCCTCGAGCGTGCCCGTCCCACCGGGAAAGGCGATGAACGCATCGCCGAGCTCAATCATCTTGGCTTTGCGCTCGGCCATATCGCTCGTCACGATGAGGTCATCGATGCCGTCGTGCTGAAACTCGGCCTCTATAAAAAAGCTCGGCTCAACGCCCGTCACGTGTCCACCTGCCTCGAGTACGCTATCGGCGAGCGCGCCCATCAGGCCCGATTTGGACCCGCCGTATACCAGCGCGTGCCCGTTGGAGCCAATCCAGTTGCCCAGCTCTTGCACCGCAGGCAGAAACGCCGGGTCATTGCCGACGCTGGCGCCCAGGTATACCGTGATATTCATATTCAGTCCCCCTCGTCGTGACGCGCGGCGCCCGTTCTAGCGTTGGCGTCGGCGATATTCGCGCACACGGCGCGACAGGTCGGCGAGCTCGTCACGATCGAGCTCTTCCAAATGCTCCAGATCGTCCATAAAGCGCGCCATGGTGTCCTTTTGGCGCAGCTTGATGAGCGTATTGCAGTAGTTCACCGCCACACCCGTGAGCATGGCAATGTAGAAGATGCTGATGACGCTCAGGACGACGGTAATAGCACGGGCGACCGGCGTTTCGGCCGGGATATCGCCAAAGCCGATGGTCGAGACGGTCTCAAAGCTAAACCAGAGGCCATCGCCAAACGTAAGGGTCGTGGGCTCGGACAGCCAGACAGCCGTCGAGCACAGCAGATAGAAGATAAGGAACAGGCCCGTGATACGCACGAAACCGGCCTGGCGCAAAACATCAGCAAGCGTCCTGAGCTTTTTCATCGCGACCCCTTTTCTCAGACGTCCAATCACATTCGCTCGGTATTGTCCCACGCCTCTCCCGCAAACGAAACTAGTCATTGGGGACGTTCTTAAATGACTAGTCAAACAAGAACGTCCCCAATGACTAGTCGTTTAAGAACGTCCCCAATGACTACCAGCTGCCGCCTGGGCAGGCTGGGCTGGTATCCTTATGCGGTAATGTCTCGATTCGTTAGGATTGCATGTGAGAGCTGCCACTGTCCTTCGTTCAGTTATATGTCGCGCCCTGGCCATTGTGCTCGCCGCGCTTGCCGTGCTGAGTTCTATCGCGCCTGTCCAGGCTTTTGCCGCTGACTCTAGCCAGCCAGTCAAGACGGTCCGCGTTGGTTGGCTCGTCAACAACGAGGGCTTCCAGGACGGCACCCCCGGCGAGCGTCTATCGGGATGGGGTTACGAGTACCTCCAGACCCTGTCGTACTACACGCCCGGCTGGCGGTACGAATACGTCTCCGGCACCTTCACCGAGCTTATGGACATGCTCGAGGCAGGCGAAATCGACCTCATGCCCAACATCTCCTACTCCGAGGAACGCACCCAAAAGCTGCTCTTTTCCTCGAACCCCGAGGGCACCGAGCGCTACTACATCTACGCCAAGCCCGATCGCGACGACCTGGCCAAGGGTGACCCCCAAGCGCTCCAGGGCCTTACCATCGGTTGCAACTCCGGTGTTATGCAAACCTTCGTTGGCCAGCAGTGGCTCGCCAACGAAGGAATCACCTGCACATACAGGGAGTATGACGGAGGCTCCATGCTCTTTGACGCACTCGCAAACGACGAAGTCGACGCCGTCATCATGAACGACACCATCTCGTCGCCCGATGCGTCGCCCATGTTCTACGTTGGCTCGAGTGACTACTATTTTGCCGTCCCCAAAAGCCGCCCCGACCTGATGAACGATATCAATGCCGCCATGACGGCAATCGCCCGCGTCAACCCACGTTATAACGACGAGGTCAAGGCGAATTACTCGGCCCAAAACAGCGGCTCATCATCGCTCACCGGCCCCGAGCGCTCCTGGCTCAAAGCAAACGACAACACCATCACGATCGGCTATCTTAAAAACAAACTCCCCTACTGCACGCAAAATGACGACGTCGAAATGGAAGGGTCGCTCGCCTCGCTTGCAACGACGTTGCACGACAAGTTTGGCATTACGGTTGCAACAGTAGCGTTCTCGAACAACGAGCAAATGACCAAAGCCCTTTCCACAGGGACCATCGATGTCTCCCTACCGTTGTTTCGCGAATACTGGCTTGCCGAGCAGGCAGGGGTCATCCTGTCAAACCCGATGGGAACGGTTTCCCTAGCCGCCATTCACAGCAGCAGCAACCTGAACAGTGACCTTAAGAACATCGCTTGCACAGCAGACGCGATCGTCAACCGTTTTGAGCTCGAAAACCTATTCCCCGACGCAAAGGTAACCGAGTATCCGAATGGCAACGAGGCACTCGAAGCCCTCAATAAGGGGAAGGCACGTTGCATCATTGTCCCCAGCACGCGCCTGAAAACCATCCGCGACACCTACGACATCGAGAATTTCCAAACACAGGAGCTCACCGACACGGCACAGCTATCGTGTTTGATTTCGCGCGGCAAGCCCGTGCTGTTGGGAATCATTAATAAGGGCATCGTCAATGCTGGCGAATCGCTCTCTGCAAGCAGTTATTCCCCCACATCGTACTCGGCGCAAGAATCGGATGCGTTCCAACTTCTCTACCGCAACCGCATCGTCATTGCGGCAGTCGTCATCTGCATTTTGCTCACCGGCATCGTCATCCTTGTCTGGTCGCTTCAACGCGCGCAAAAGGAAAAGCAAAAAGCCAATACCGCCAACGCCGCTTTCCTCACACGTATGAGCCACGACATCCGCACGCCGCTCAACGGCATCCTGGGCCTTATCGAAATTGAGGAATTGAAAGACGGCGACATACAGGCCACCCGCGAAAGCCGCGCCAAGGCGCGTGTTGCCGCCAATCACCTGCTCTCGCTAATCAACGACATCCTTGAGATGGGCAAAATCGAAGACCGCAAGCTAACTCTGGAACATGCATCTTTTAACCTCAAAGAGCTCTGTGACGATACGCTGGTGCTGTGCAAGCTCCGCGCATCCGATAACGGCATCACAATGCAGGACAATAGTCTGCCGTACGCCACGGGGCCATACATGATCGGCAGTCCCACCCATATCCGACAGATCATGATCAACCTGTTAGACAACAGCATTAAGTACAACAAGCGCGGCGGCTCCGTCACCTTTTGCTCAAAGACCAAACCACTCGATGACGGGCGCGCGCTCTT
>CABSBK010000086.1 GCA_902475865.1 uncultured Collinsella sp. | reverse complement strand
GATCGTTGGTGAGAAACGATTTGTCGCCAAAGGGGTAGACAGGCCCTGCAGCTGCAAGTGCGACAAAGAGTGCGACGGAAAATGAGAAGCAGGCGGCGTAGAACGCCACATTCTTGAGCGTGCTGTTATTGGGCCGTGTCATCAGATTCCTCGTTGGATTCTCGAATGATATAGATGGGACGTCGCTTGGTTTCCAAGTAGGCTTTTGCCAAGTATTCACCGATGATTCCCAGGCACAGGAGCTGCATGCCGCCAAACAGCGTTATGAGGCAGGCAAGGGAGGGCCATCCGCCTACGGGGTCGCCCCAAACAAGCGTTTTGACCAGGATGACGATAAATCCCAGGATGGCGATGAGACAGAAAACGATACCCGTGAGGGCGGCGAGGGAGAGCGGCGTTGTGGAAAAAGCGACGATGCCGTCGATGGAATAGAGGAGCAGCGACCAAAAGCTCCATTTGGTCTCGCCGGCCACGCGGTTGACGTTTACGTAGGGGAGCCATTTGGTTTTGAAGCCAACCCAGCCGTAAATGCCCTTGGAGAATCGGTTGTATTCGCCCATGGAGATGATGGCGTTGACCATAAGTCGCTTCATGAGCCTAAAATCGCGTGCTCCGTCGACGATGTCGGCCTTTGAAATGCGGTTGATGATCTTGTAGAACATACGGGCACAGAACGACCTGATGGGAGGCTCGCCTTCGCGGGTGGTCCTGCGTGTGGCGACGTTGTCGTAGTTTTCGGTCTGCAAGATCTCGTACATCTGCGGTAGGAGCGAGGGCGGGTCCTGCATGTCGGCGTCCATGGTGGCGACATAGTCGCCCTTTGCGTGCTGGAGTCCGGCGAGTAGTGCCGCCTCCTTGCCAAAGTTACGCGAGAAAGAGTGCCAGCGGATGGCGTATGGATGCGCCGCCGCGGCTTCTGCTTTCATGACGGCAAGCGTTTTGTCTGCCGAGCCATCGTCGATGAGGACGGCTTCAAAGGAGATCTCGGGGTCCTGCTGAGTCATGATGCGAACGACGCCATCGAGCTCATTGAGAAAGATCGGAAGTGATTCCTGCTCGTTGTAGCACGGCACGACGATGGAGATGAGCGGCATGGTGGTTTACCTCTCGCTTGGCTTGGAAGTAGGGTGGCCGGGCTGGTCATCGTAGGCGTATTTGCTGTACACGTTGACCTCCCACTGCTTTTTCTCAACCTTTGCCACAGAATCCAGGATGAATCCGGTCGCAAGGCTCAGTCCGCACAGGAACATAAACGAGGCGGCGAGCATGGCGGTGGGGAAGCGCGGGACCAGACCGGTCTGAAAGTACTCAACAAAGATAGGAATGCCCAAAGCCAGGCCGATAATCGCGAATAAAAGCGCAACCAGACTGAAGAACTTCAGCGGGCGGTAGTCCTTGAACAGCGTGCCGATCATCGTAACGACTTTAATGCCGTCGCTCACGGTATTGAGCTTGGACTCGGAGCCTTCCGGACGGTCGCGGTACTCGATGGGTACATCTTTGATGCGCCAGCGGTGGTCGACGGCGTGAATCGAGAGCTCGGTTTCGATCTGAAAGCCCTCGGAAAGCACGGGGAAGGTTTTAACGAACGGGCGGCTCATGGCGCGGTAGCCGGTCATGACGTCATCGAAGCTGTAACCATAGATCCACTTGATCATGGCGCGGACCAGATTGTTGCCAAAGCCGTGGAAGGCACGCTTGTTTTCCTCGGCGTAGGTGCCGTTGGAAAGGCGATCGCCTACGGTCATATCGGCCGTGCCGTTGAGGATGGGCTCGCAGAGGGCTTTGGCCGCCTCGGCGGGGTAGGTGTCGTCTCCGTCGACCATCAGGTAGCAATCGGCGTCGATATCGCGAAACATCTGGCGGCACACGTTGCCCTTTCCCTGACGGGGCTCAAAGCGGACTGTGGCGCCGTGCTCGGTGGCGATGCGTGAGGTATCGTCCGACGAGTTGTTGTCATAGACATAGACCGTCGCCTGCGGAAGCTCGCGGTGAAAGTCGTCGATGACTTTTCCGATCGTGAGCGCTTCGTTGTAGCAAGGGATGATGACGGCGATGGATTCAGAATTCACTTAATGCTCCTTATACATTCAATCCTAGAAAGTATAGCCGTTTGGGCCTGGCATCCTAAGATGTGGGTTAGTTCTCCAGTTTTGTTGCGCGAATCGTTTGCATGGCCGTCGGGTCTATACTGTTCGTTTGTCAACGATTACGAGTAAAGGAGTTGCATCCGTGTCGGATCAGACAAAGCAACAAGAAACTCGCAGTCTGCCTGCGACGTTTGCTAAGAACGAATTTGAGAAGGACGCGTTTATCCTTCGTCAGCTGGTTACCAAGGATTTTAAGATCAAGTATCGCCGTAGCGTTCTGGGCGTCGCATGGTCGGTGCTCAACCCGCTGCTGATGATGATCGTCATGGCCATCGTGTTCTCGACGATTTTCGCCCAGGGCCGCAATGGCTCGATTACGCCCGAGATGTACCCGCTCTACTTGATCGTGGGTAACGTGACCTTTGCCGTCATGTCCGAGTCTACGAACCAGGCCCTGACGTCGATCGTGGGTGCTGCCCCGCTGCTCAAGAAGGTTAAGGTGCACCGCTGGGTCTTCCCAGTACAGAAGGTGCTCTTCTCGCTGGTTAACTTTGCCTTCTCGCTGGTCGCCGTTGCCATCGTTATGCTGTGGTTCCGCGTTATGCCTTCTTGGCACCTGATTCTGCTGCCGGTCTGCCTGCTGCTGCTTATGTGCTTCTGCATGGGCCTGGGCATGATGCTCTCCGCCCTCACGGTCTTTTTCCGCGATGTCATGCATCTGTGGAGCGTCGTCATTACGGCTTGGACCTACATTACGCCCATCTTCTGGACGACCGACTTCGTTGCGCAAATGCCGCATCTCGTGCGCATTCTGGTCTATGCGAACCCCATGTATAACTACCTGCAGTTTATGCGTGATATCTTCCTGTTCCAGACTACGCCCTCGCTTATGACGTTTGGTATGTGCGTCGCTTGGGCGGTTCTTGCGCTTGTTATTGGCTACACCGTGTTCCATAAGTCCGAGCGCAAGTTCATCCTCTACATCTAAGGAGTGCTGTGATGACTGAATCTGTTGTTGATTACAGCGAGCAGCCTCTGGCTGTCGAGGTCGACGACGTCACCATGATCTTTAACATGGCGTCCGAGTCGCTGACCAACCTCAAGGAGTACTTCATCAAGCTTGCCAAGCACGAGCTGTTCTTTGAGGAGTTTAGGGCGCTTAAGCACATCTCGTTTGATATTCATCGCGGCGAGGTTGTGGGTCTGGTCGGCACCAATGGCTCCGGCAAGTCTACGATGCTCAAGATTATCGCTGGCGTTCTTGAGCCTAGCGAGGGCAGCGTTAAGGTGCACGGTAACATCGCGCCGCTGATTGAGCTTGGTGCCGGCTTTGACCCCGAGCTGACCGCCCGCGAGAACATCTATCTGAACGGTGCCCTGCTCGGCTATACCAAGGAGTTCATCGACGCCAACTTTGACGGCATTATCGAGTTCGCTGAGCTGCAGAACTTTGTCGATATGCCGCTTAAGAACTTCTCCTCGGGCATGGTGGCGCGTATCGCCTTTGCAATCGCGACGATTACCGAGCCCGATATTCTGATCGTTGACGAGACGCTGTCCGTCGGTGATGTGTTCTTCCAGCAGAAGTGTGAGGCTCGCATTCAGCACTTTATCCAGAGCGGTGACGTGACGGTTCTGTTCGTTTCGCACTCCATGGAGCAGGTCGAGCGTATTTGTCAGCGTGCCGTTTGGATTGAGAAGGGTGACCTTCGCATGGACGGTCCGGTTGATGAGGTCTGCAAGGCGTACCGCGAGCAGTTCAACTAGGTTATAATTACTTGCGCCTGACAGGCTTGCGCTTGCTTGGGCGTGCGGTTATTTGCTCCATTAGCTCAGTTGGATAGAGCAGGGGACTTCTAATCCCAAGGCCGACGGTTCGAATCCGCCATGGAGCACCATCGTTTATTAAGCCCGGACCCCTTGGTGGTCTGGGCTTTTTTCGTCTTCTATGCTGCTGGAGCCGAGTGCGAGCAAGCCGCTACTGTTCGTTGGGATTGGCATTTTACTTTTCGAGCTGCTCCTTCAGCAGCTCCAGCGCGTGGGCGTAGCCCTGCAGGCCCTCGCCGGTGATGGTGGCGAAGCAGGCCAGGCGGGCGTAGCTCACCTGGCGGAAGTCCTCGCGTGTCTCGATGGCGCTGATGTGGACCTCAACGGCGGGGATGGCGACGGCCTTGAGGGCATCGAGGATCGCTACGCTCGTATGCGTGTAAGCGGCCGGGTTGATGATGATGCCGTCGACCTTGCCGTAGGCCTCCTGGATCTTGTCGACGATGCTGCCCTCGTGGTTGGACTGGAAGACCTCGACCTCGTCAAAGCCCTGTGCGGCACCCGCCTCCTGGCAAATCTGGACCAGGCGGTCGTAGTTGTCGCTGCCGTAGATGCCCGGCTCGCGAATACCGAGCATGTTGAGATTGGGGCCATTGATGACGAGTGCTTTCATGGTTGCTTCCTTTGCAGTCGAGAAACCACCACAAAGGTGCCTGTCCCCTTTGTGGTGGCTTAGGTTAGAGAGCGGGTGGGAGGGTCTCGAGGAGGGCTTGGGCGGTGTTGGTGGCGCAGTCGCGTGAGTCGATGATGTAGTCGGCCCAGGCGCGGTAGCGTGGCATGCGCTGCTTGGCCAGCTTATCGATCCCGTCGCGCGCGGTGATGGGGCGGCCCTTGTGGGCGAGCTCGTCGAGCTTGCGGTTGAGCATCACAATCTGGCTGTTCTGGTGCAGCAGCGTGTAGTTCTCGTCGCGTGTGACCACACCGCCGCCGGTGGAGAGCACCAGGCCGCTGCGCTTGGAGATGTCGGCCAGCGCCGCCGTCTCCTGCTCGCGGAAGGCCGCCTCGCCGCGCTCGACTATATAGTCGGCGCAGGGCATGCCCAGGCGCTCCTCGAGGGCGCGATCGAGATCGATGTGCTCGCGGTCCGTGAGCTGGGCGATCTGCTCGCCCACGCGGGTCTTGCCCGAACCTGGCATTCCAATCAGGGCGATGTTCTGCTCGCGGTGAGACAGGCGCTCCGTTACGTCCAGGATGCGCTCGCGCGGGGTGACTTTGCCGGTGTAGCGCTCAACAGCCTGTGCTGCTTGTGCCACAAGCATGAGCAGGCCGCCGATGCAGGGAATGCCGCGGCGCTCGGCCTCGAGCATCAGACCCGTGCGGGCGGGGTTGTAGACAATGTCGATGACGCCCTCGAGCGCATCGAGGCCTTCGAGCGTGCAGGGAGCGTCGGGGCAGTGGGGGAACATGCCGGCAGGCGTGCAGTTGACGAGCAGCGCGGCATCGGATTGCTGCGCGATGTTGTCGTAATTGACCTCGCTCGTGCGACCTACGGGTACGACGATGGCGCCCAGATCGCCGAGCACCATGCTGGCCGTAGTGCCCGCGCCACCGGTGGCGCCGAGCACAAGGACCTTCTTGTCGGCAACTTCAACGCCCAGCTCTTCGACCAGACACTGAAAACCAAAGTAGTCGGTGTTGTCGCCGCGCAGGCGGCCATCGGGCAGGCGCGTGATGGTGTTGACGTTGCCCATGCGCTCGGCCAGCGGGCTCAGCTCGTCCAGGTATTCCATGACGGCACGCTTGTAGGGGATGGTCACGTTGGTGCCTTCCCATTCATCGC
>CABSBK010000085.1 GCA_902475865.1 uncultured Collinsella sp. | reverse complement strand
GGTTGTCATTGCCGCCGCGAGCGGCTTGGCGATGGCAAGTTTTGGTGGCCATTCCAGCAACGTGTCGTTTGAGCGTAGTGATGAGACAGACACCTCGGATGTGCGCGGGGCCGGGGATGCGTCACCTGACGATGCCGATGAGTCGTCTGCCAAAAGTTCTTCTGCTGCCGAGGTGTACGTCGATGTTGATGGCGCTGTTGCGAGGCCTGGCGTGTACCGGCTCAAAGACGGAGCGCGGGTATCCCAAGCGATCGAGGCCGCCGGAGGGCTTAAGGCCGAGGCGGATGTGACAGGGCTCAATCGTGCGTCCAAGATCACAGATGGTCAAAAGATCCATGTGCCGACGGTAGGGGAGCAACAAGCGGCTGCGGCGGTCGGCGGGGCTGAAAGCGGAGCCTCCACGACTCCTGGTGCGGGGTCTTCGTCGGGGCTCGTGAACATCAATACGGCAAGTGCGGCGGAGCTGCAGACGCTTTCGGGCATCGGGCCTTCTATGGCCCAATCGATTATCGACGAACGGACGCAAAACGGGGCCTTTGCCTCGGTCGATGACCTTATGCGCGTATCGGGGATCGGTGAGAAGAAGCTCGCCAAAATTAAAGATTGCATCTGCGTATGAGTGCGACCGAGCGCGAGCATGTGATGCCGCCGCGTCCATTGATGCCGTGGACGATGGCCCTTTGTGCCGGCTTGTGTGCGAGCTGTGGCTTGGTACTTAGCGTGACAGCCGATGTGCTGCTGGGAGAGCGGGCAGCGCCCGTCACATTGCTTATGGTCATTCCCGTTGCGGCAGCAGGGTGCATCGTATTGGCTCGGCCCTGCATGCGCCTTGTGCGGTGGAGGCGATGGCTGTATGCCGCGGCCCTCGGCCTCGTGGCGGGAGCGGTCGTGTCCGCGGGTTGGGCGATAGGGGCGCTGCGCGCTTCGAGGGCGTTGGATAATCGGGCTGCGAGCAGTCTCGAGTTTGTTGTGTACGGCGGCCCGTCCATCAATGACGGTGCGTACTCCTATACCTGTGATGCGTATGCGGGCGAAAAGCGTTTGGGTCAGGTACGGCTGTCGTGTGATCGTGAGCTTGGCGCCGGTTCGCATGTACGTGCTATCGGTCGAATTTCGCGCTTTGAGAATGATGCGTATGGGCGCTCACGCGTGCTTCGGGGCGAGCTTCGAAAGGTTAAAGTCGTCCGGTTGGTATCGATCGACGAGGGCCCTCCAGGCCCGTTGTCTTGGCTTCGAAACGAGCTCCTTGCCGTTATCGCGCCCGCGACCGATCCAGCGCGCTCGCTCATTGCCGGCGTTGTCTGCGGACGCTCGGCCGAGCTGCGTGCCCAGCCGGCGGGCGATTGGTTTTCGGTAACGGGCACCGCACATCTTATCGCTGTCTCGGGTAGTCATCTTGCCATCGTGGGGTTTGTGATTGAGAGCGCCCTGCAAAAGACACGCCTCTCTCGTGGGCTGCAGCGGGGGCTGTTGGTGCTGGTCCTCGCAGCCTATGCCGTTTTTACGGGCGCTTCTCCCTCGGCCGTGCGCGCGTGCTGCATGGTGGCGGCGACGCTTGTCGCCAACAGCGCCGGACGTCGTCGGCATGGCCTCTCGGCTCTGTTTGTCACCATGGCGGTCTTTGTGCTGCTGCGGCCGACGGTATTGTTCGAAATGGGTTTTCAGCTTTCGTGCGTCAGTGTTTTTGCCATCCTTTGTTTTTGCCCCTACGCCACCTACGCCTTGGGCGAGCTGGGCATGCCATCGGGTGTCGCCAGCGTTTTGTCTGTCACGCTGTGCTCGCAGCTGGCGACACTTCCCGTTACGATTCCCGCATTTGAGACGTTTTCGCTCATTGCCCCACTTGCAAATGCCGTGATCGGTCCGGTGATAAGCGTGCTGCTCGCTGTATCGGTTGTGCTGGTGCCCTGCTCGCTTGTGCCGCTGCTGCGTCACGGGGCGCTCGTGGTGCCCATGATTGTCGCCCGCTGTGCGCTGTTCTTTGAACAGCTCTTTGCTGCCGTTCCGGGCGCATCCGTAAACGTGCCGCCCGATACGCCCTTGGTATATGTGGTGCCGTTCGCGCTGGTGGCCATCTTGGTCTGGTGGCCACGCCCCCGCGCGCGGAGCATGGCAGCGGGGCTGCTGTGTTTGATGCTCGCAGCGGGTGTTCCGTATGTCTATTGGGATCGATGTGCGCCGCCTTCGGTAACGGTCCTCGATGTTGGTCAGGCCGATGCGATTCTGGTTCGTCAGGGTGGCGCCGTGGCACTCGTCGACTGTGGGCTCGATGACCGCGTGGTGTCGGCGTTGGTTCGCAATAACGTCCACCATATCGACGCCGTCTTCGTGACGCATTGGGACGAAGACCATTGGGGCGGTCTTCCCGACGTACTCGATCGTTTTTCGGTTGGAACCATTGCGGTCGCGGCCGATGCACTTGACGGCGCGCCTACTGAGGTCCTGAATCGCCCGGGTGTAACGTATCGGCAGGTGGCTCGCGGAGACACGGTCGATATCGGCGCATTTCGGGCTCGTGTGATGTGGCCGTTTGACACGGTGGATGGCGAGGGCAATGAGGACTCTCTTGTTTTGCTGCTCTCCTACGCTCAGGAAGGCAAGAGCCTGCGCGTGCTCCTTACTGGTGACGCCGAGCTCGATCAGGAGCGCGAGTTTGTACAGGAGGTGGGCGATATCGATGTGCTCAAGCTAGGGCATCACGGCTCAAAAGTTTCCGTCGACACAGACCTGCTGGAAACGCTTAAGCCCGAGCTCTCTATCGCGAGTGCGGGCGAGGGCAACCGCTACGGTCATCCATCCGATGCCTGCATTGATGCCGTTCGCGATGCGGGCTGCGTGTTCGCATGCACCATCGAACAAGGAGACATCACCGTCTTGCCGACCGTATCCGGTTTTGCCATGCGATGCCAACGACCGTGATGCTGCCGTTGGCGCGGGACCAACCCGTGGGCTAGAATGGCACGGTACGAGCACAAGAGCCTGCGGGAGGGGAGCGCGATGTCCGAAACCGGTCTGTTGCCGGCATATCTGATCGTCGGTACCGACGGAGTCAAACGCGACCACGCCGTCTCGCGTATGAAGGCGCGCCTGGAAAAGACGGGCATGGTCGAGTTCAACCTCGACGAGCGCGATATGACCAAAGACCCCGATATCGAGTCGATTATCGGATCGCTCAACACCTTTCCCTTGGGTAGCGAGTTTCGCCTGGTAATCCTTGACGGCTGCTCAAAACTCGCCAAAGCGATCTCTGAGCCGCTTGTCGAGTATCTGGCGAGTCCCAGCCCCACGACGGTTTGCCTCATAATCGCCGATTCGCTTGCCAAGAACACGCGCCTGTACAAGGCGATCGCCAAGATTGACAAGAAGGCCGTGATCGATTGTTCGGGAACTAAGCGCTGGGAGCTCCCGCGCCGCGTGCAGCAGATGGCGACGCAGCACGGAAAGTCCATCTCGACGGCGGCCGCCGAGGAGCTCGTTTCACGCTCGGGCGAGAACACCCGCATGCTCGATAACGACTTGGCCAAGCTTGCCCAGATGGTCGAGGCACCGCAAATTGAGCTTGCCGATGTGGAACGCTGGATCGTGCGCACGGCCGAAGTCCAACCTTGGGACTTCCTCAACGCCGTCTCGGCTCGCGATATGCGGCGTTCGCTTGAGCTCTTCAATCTACTGCCCTCCAAGAGCTACGTGTGGACCTACACGCTGCTATGCGGTCGCATCCGTGAGCTGATCGTCGCCAAGGCGCTCGACTCTCGCGGGCAGGGGCGTGAGCTCGCCGCGACGCTCAAGCTTCAGGCCTGGCAGGTCAAAAATCACCTGACCTGGGCACGCCGCTTTTCGATGGCGGAGCTTGTCGCTGCGCTCGAGGGCGCGGTCGATGTGGAGCTCGCACTGAAGGGTTCGGCTGATTCGGAGACCGCGCTTTTGCTCTGGATTACGAACTTCTTGAGAAAATCGTGATGATACCTGCCTATTTGACAAATTCGTTCTATCCCTTTGAGGGGGAGCGTGCTATAGTAGGCGCTTGCATGACCTCACCGTGTCTCAGAGGTGTCATACATTTTTTGCAAGGAACTCGAAAGGAACTCCAGAAGTGGCAAACATCAAGTCTCAGAAGAAGCGTATCCGCACCAATGAGGCAGCTCGCATGCGTAACAAGGCTGTCAAGTCCGAGCTCAAGACGCTGACCAAGCACGTCCAGTCCGCCGTTGCCGAGGGCGACGCCGAGAAGGCCCAGGCTGACCTCAAGACCGTCACCAAGCGTCTCGACATGGCTGCCGCCAAGCATGTTATCCACAAGAACCAGGCTTCCAACCGCAAGTCCGGTCTTGCCAAGCTCGTGAACAGCATCAACGCTTAAGTTGTAAATTTCACACCACACAGATTACGCGCATAAATGGAGCCTGTTTTATGGAACAGGCTCCATTTTTTGTACCGCTCGGGTAAGATAGTCCGCATGAATACTTCAATTGACATTTCCCACATCCGCAACTTCTCGATCGTTGCGCACATCGACCATGGCAAGTCCACGATCAGTGACCGTATCCTCGAGCTCACCCATACCGTCGACGAGCGCGACATGGAGTCGCAGCTGCTTGACACCATGGATATCGAGCGCGAGCGCGGCATTACGATCAAGTCCAATGCCGTTCGCGTTTCCTATGACGCCGACGATGGTGAGACGTATCAGTTCAACCTGATCGATACGCCGGGCCACGTTGACTTTACCTACGAGGTCTCGCGTTCGTTGGCCGCCTGCGAGGGTGCGGTGCTCGTCGTCGACTCCACCCAGGGCGTCGAGGCGCAGACCGTCTCCAACGCGACGCTCGCCATGAACGCCAACCTGGATATCGTGCCCGCCATCAACAAGATCGATCTGCCGTCGGCACACCCCGACGAGGTTAAGACCGAGATCGAGGACGACCTGGCGATCCCTGCCGACGATGCCGTATGCGTATCGGGCAAGACCGGCGAGGGCATTCACGATCTGCTGGAGTCCATTGTCTTTTTGATCTCGCCGCCCAAGGGCGATGCGAACGCGCCGCTCAAGGCGCTCATCTTGGATTCGTATTTCGATGAGTACCGCGGCGTCGTTGCCACGGTCCGCGTCTTTGACGGCTCCATTAAAAAGGGCGATACCCTGCGCATGATGCAGGCCGAGGGCGACTTCTTGGTCGACGGCGTGGGCGTCAAGCGTCCCGCCGAGACACCGGTCGACGCACTGACGGTCGGTGAGGTGGGCTACGTGGTCACGGGCCTGAAGGATCCCGAGGCCGTGCACGTGGGCGATACCCTCACGTGGGCATCGAATCCCTGCCCCGAGCCGCTTCCCGGCTACCGCGAGGCCAAGCCCATGGTCTACACGGGCCTGTTCCCGATCGACAACAAGGATTACGAGAATCTGCGCGACGCTCTCGATAAGCTGCATGTCAACGACCCGTCGTTGGTGTGGGAGCCCGAGACCTCGGTGGCGCTCGGCTTTGGTTTCCGCGTTGGCTTCTTGGGCCTGCTGCATATGGAGGTCGTCAAGGAGCGCCTGGAGCGCGAGTTCAATCTGGACCTCATTGCCACGAGCCCTTCGGTGGACTATCACGTCTATAAGACCGACGGCGAGATGATTGATGTTCGCAGCCCGCAGGATCTGCCCGAGGCTAAGATCGGAAGAGCACACGTCTGAACTCCAGTCACTGACAATCTCGTATGCCGT
>CABSBK010000084.1 GCA_902475865.1 uncultured Collinsella sp. | reverse complement strand
TATTATCGGTGCGCAGTACGCCGGTAACCAGCTCGGAAACCATGCGCTGCAGATGCAGGTCCTCGGCAAGGACATAGATGCCCTCGGGGAGCTTACGCAGTCCCATGTCCGCGATATCGCGCGAAACGGTCGCCTGCGTGCAATCGAAACCCATGGCGCGAAGCTCGTCTACCAAAACGCGCTGCGTACGTACGTCCTTATTGCGAACAATATCTCTGATGGCATCCTGGCGCCCATTGCGTTTTTTGGCCATACAAAACCTCACTCCAAAAGATGGCGGAGACAATCACTTAGTAATTGAATAGTTTAGCGCTATTTGAGGGTTTTAGTGAATAAGAACGCATTTCGAAACAATTCCATGCAATTTATTTCGAAAATCACGCTACTATACAGTCCTGACGCCCGAACGATTGAAAAAGGCCACCAGATGCGTATACAACGCACACCGCATAGGCTTGGCACTAGCTATCGAACCATAGAGCAGACCTAAGCCCCGATGATTGCCCTTAAGAGCCGCAACCATCTGACGGGTACGCTGCGCTTCGAGCATATCATGCAAACGGGCCGAACGCTCTATTGAAGACACCCCATGGGGGCTCAGACACAAATTTTCGATGCAGGCAACCAGGCCGGCGTAGTAATACCGCTGGCAGACCAGTTTCAACTGATCGCCACCGCCCGCGACGGCAAGCGAGTCGGCAAGCCTGTCGAGCGCCCCGATATCATCAGAAAGCCTGGCAAACATTGTGGGGTCAAACGTCTCCGTAATCGACGGCGCCACTGCATGAAAACGGGCACGGCCACATCCCGAAACGCGCTTTGCCTGCGAAAGCGCGAGCGTCAAAAAAGACACCGTGCGAAACGCATCGCCATGCGCAAGGCACGCCTCAAAAAGGGTGCGATCATACAGCACGCCGGAGGACTGTCGGATTAAACCACAGGAAACCAATTGGGTCAGGCAAGCTGCCAGGTCCCCATCGCCAGAAACGGATGCCGCGTCCAAAACTCGGGAATGACGCTCGCGGTGAGCATCGTAGCGATCGAGCGAAACAGAGGGGAACACGATGTCAGCCGAAGCGTCGCAGGAGCTATCGACCATCTGCGAAAGGGACTGCGGCGCAAACCACTCATTGGCATTCATCGCAATGATCTGGGAGCCGCGCGAAGCCGCAAAGCCGGCACGCAGGCAGGCACCAGGCGCTGGGTCCTCAACATCAATCAAATCAATATGAATGTCTCTGTCGGCAGCAACTTCGAGCGAATGGCGCACACCAGCTACCACGCCGCGGCAAACGACGACAATTTGCAAATCGTAGAGGTCTTGGTTCTGGACGCTCTCGAGAGCGCGCATCGCATAACTGGGCGAACCCTCAACAATCAGGATCACCGAAAGTCGCGGATGCGAACCACGTCGAACCAAGTTTTCCGTCCTCTCGACAGCTAGTAACAAACTGTCGTTCATGGTACACCCCGTCAATTAATGCGGGCGTTCGTCCGCCGCGATGCACGTCAAGAACAGATGTTGCACACGCCCCGCCCACAGGGGCCGCACACAAAGATCGCCGTCAGGCAGTCTCATCCCTAATCGAGGACCACAAGCTCGGCGGGGTCGTAGTCCACGCCCATAAAAGTAAGACCGCATGCGGGTGCCGTAGGACCAGCTGCGGTGCGATCGCAGGCGTCAATTACCTCACGCATCCACTCGGGATCGCGGCGATGCATGCCGATCTCAACAAGGGTGCCCACAATGGTTCGCACCATCGAATGCAAAAACGCATTGCCCTCGATGGTAAACGTGAGGATGTCCTCGCCAAAGGCGACCTCATGGCCAAACTCGGCACGCATTACGCAGCGGTGCGTAGGTTTGCCCACGGCAGAGGCGACCTTGCAAAAGCTCTTAAAGTCCTGCTCGCCCAAAAGCGTAGGGCAGGCGGCCGCCATCGCATCGACGTCGAGGGGATAGCGATGCCACCACACTGCACCGCGTGACAGCACGGGCCGCGCATCACGGTCGGCAATGCGATAGGTGTACGTGCGAGAGCGCGCGTCAAAACGTGCAGAAAAGCCCTTACGAGCCTTGTAGACCTCGTTTATGGCGATATCTTTGCCCAGGAGGGCATCCATAGCCCTCAGCCACCTACGGCGCGTATACGCAAGCTCAGCGTCCGTTACGGGCACGCTGATGTATTGGGCCACCGCATGAACGCCGGCATCGGTACGCCCCGCGCACGTCAGATCGATTGGGCGGCGCAGCAACGTCTCAATTGCACGGCGTAGCTCGCCCGCGACCGTCGTCTGGCCCGGCTGCTCGGCAAATCCGCTATAGGAGGAGCCATCGTAGGCCACGCGAAATACAAGGGTGGCGTCGAGCTCGGGGGTCGAATTGAAATCAGACGGCGCGGTCATGGGCGCTCCCAACAAACTAGCAACGGTATTGCGACAAAAAAAGAGGGGTACGCGAACGTACCCCTCGAATATAGCCTATGCAGACAGAATGTCTACTCAGCGGTCTCCTCAGCAGGAGCCTCCTCGACAGCCTCGACCTTCTTGGGAGCAGCGGCCTTCTTGGGGGCCGGAGCAGCCTTCTTGGCCTTAGGCGTGCAAGGCTCGGTGACGAGCTCCATGATAACGATAGGAGCGTTATCGCCCTTACGGTTACCGAGCTTCATGATGCGGGTGTAACCGCCGTTGCGGTCCTGCCACATGCCCTGAGCAGCCTTGTCGAAGATCTCGGCAACGAGCTGCTTATCGCCGAGCTTGGCGATAGCCAGACGACGAGAGTGCAGGTCGCCCTTCTTGGCCCAGGTGATGATCGGGGCGACGACCGAACGCTGCGCAGCAGCGCGGGTCTCGGTGGTCTTGATGCGGTCGTTCTCGAAGAGGGCCTTAGCAAGGCTCTTCTTCATGGCCTTGGTGTGGCTCGCATCGGTGCCGAGCTTCAGGCCCTTCTTAACGTTGTGACGCATGGTCTAGTTTCTCCTCAAATATGCGAAGCATTAAGCCTTCAGGCTCAGGCCCATGGACTCAAGCTTGTCCTTCACTTCCTCGATCGACTTAACACCGAAGTTACGGATGTTGAGCAGATCGTTCTCCGAGAACTCAACGAGCTGACGGACCGAGTGAATGCTGGCGCGCTTAAGGCAGTTGTAGGAACGGACGGAAAGGTCCAGATCCTCGATCTGCTTGTCCAGCTCGGCGTTGTCGTTGGTGACCTCGGGAGCGAAGATCGAAGCCTCCTCCTCGACCTCGGGGGTCTCGGCAAGGTTCATAAAGGCGGCCATATGCTGGTTGATGATATTGGCAGCCTGGACCACGGCGTCGCGCGGAGCGATGGAACCGTTGGTCTCGATCTCGAGGACAAGGCGGTCGTAGTCGGTATGCTGGCCGACACGGCAAGCCTCAACGAGCTTGGCGCAACGGGAAACCGGCGAGTACAGCGAGTCGACGTTGATCACACCGATGGGATCGTTGTCACGCTTGTTAGCCTCGCCAGAGACATAGCCGCGGCCATAGCCGATGCGCATGCTCATGGTGAGATGGCCACCCTCGGTGAGCGTAGCAATGTGCTGCTCGGGGTTGACCAGCTCAAACTCGGACGGAATAAAGAAGTCCGCACCGGTGACCTCGCAGGGGCCGTCAACCGAGATGGTGGCGGTCGCCTCGTCGGTCGTGCCGAGAGCCCTGAAGACAAGACCCTTGACATTCAGGACGATGTCGGTGACATCCTCGACCATGTTAGGGATGGTCATGAACTCGTGCTGCGCACCATCGATCTGAATGGCCTCGACGGCGGCACCCTCGAGCGAGGACAGAAGAACACGACGAAGCGAGTTACCCAGCGTATCGCCGTAGCCACGCTCGAGCGGCTCGACGGAGACACGAGCAGAGGTCTCGTTGATCTCTTCGACCTGAACCTGAGGCCTAATGAATTCTGACATGTATTACCTCCAGCCTCAGCAGCCCGGATGGACTACTTAGAGTAGAGCTCGACGATGAGCTGCTCGTTGATATCACCGCTGATCTGCTCACGCGTCGGCAGAGCGAGCACGTTACCAGACAGCTTCTCGATATCGACCTCGAGCCAGCCAGGGACCCCAAAGCGCTCGGAGGAAATCAGGGCCTCCTTGATGGGGAGGAGGTCACGGAACTTCTCGCCGACAGCGACGACGTCGCCGGCCTTGACGCGGTAGGACGGGATGTCCACGCGCTTGCCGTTCACGGTGAAGTGACCGTGACGGACGGACTGACGAGCCTCTTTGCGGGTACGGGCGAAGCCAAGACGGAAGACGACGTTGTCGAGGCGAGACTCAAGGATGATCATGAGGTTCTCACCGGTGACGCCGTTCATCTTACGGGCCTTGTTGAAGTAGCCGTGGAACTGCTTCTCCAGAACGCCATAGATGAACTTGACCTTCTGCTTCTCACGCAGCTGCATGCCGTACTCAGATTCCTTGCGACGGCGCTTGGGCTGACGGATAGATTCCTTCTTGCTGCTGTAACCGAGCTCAGCGGGATCGATCCCGAGCTGACGGCAGCGCTTAAGAACAGGAGTCCTGTCGATTGCCATATTGATACGATCCTTTCAGTTACACGCGGCGACGCTTCTTGGGGCGGCAGCCGTTGTGCGGAATGGGGGTCTTGTCCTGGATGCTCGAGACCTCGAGGCCAGCAGCCTGGAGGGAGCGGATGGCGGTCTCACGACCGGAGCCGGGGCCCTTGACGAAGACGGAAACCTTCTTCATACCGTGCTCCATGGCCTGCTTGGCAGCAGCCTCGGCAGCCATCTGGGCAGCGAACGGCGTGGACTTACGGGAGCCCTTGAAGCCCACCTGGCCAGCCGACTTCCAGGAAATGACGTTGCCCTGGGGATCGGTGATCGAAACGATCGTGTTATTGAACGTAGAACGAATGTGAGCCTGGCCCACGGAAATGTTCTTACGGTCCGCGCGCTTCAGACGGGCAGCGCGAACGTTCTTCTTAGCAGTAGCCATCTATCTAGCGCTCCTTATTTCTTCTTCTTAGCACCGATCTGACGCTTCGGGCCCTTGCGGGTACGAGCGTTAGTGTGGGTGCGCTGGCCGCGGACCGGGAGGCCCTTGCGGTGACGAAGGCCGCGGTTGCAGCCGATGTCCATAAGGCGCTTGACGTTCTGGTTGCGCTCACGGCGGAGGTCGCCCTCAACCATGATCTGATTCTTATCGATATAATCGCGGATGGCGTTAACCTCATCCTCGGTGAGGTCCTTAACGCGCGTGTCCACGTTAACGTTGCACTCGACGCAGATCTTCGTCGCAGTGGTGCGGCCGATGCCGTAAATGTAGGTCAGACCGATCTCAACGCGCTTCTCACGCGGGAGGTCGACACCATTAATACGGGCCAACGTAGTCTCCTCTCTTAACCCTGACGCTGCTTATGACGGGGGTTCTCGCAAATGACGAGGACCTTGCCATGGCGCCTAATGATTTTGCACTTATCGCACATCTTCTTGACCGAAGGACGTACCTTCATCGTTCTTCCTTTCGGTAGCGCTCAAACTACTTCCCTACTATCTACTCGCCCAGCCGCAGGCGTTTAAAACTATGGCTGGTCTTCACACGCAAACCGACCGTAGGTTGAGCTAAGCCTGCAGTCGGAAAAGAGCGTGTATGCGTGTCGCTATTTATAGCGATAGGTGATGCGACCGCGGGTCAGGTCGGACGGGGGAAAGCTCCACGACAACCC
>CABSBK010000083.1 GCA_902475865.1 uncultured Collinsella sp. | reverse complement strand
CCCCTCTGTGATCCGTTTTCCTCCGTCCCCAAGTGATCATCTAAAAAGGCCGCAGTCGGGAATCCCGGCTGCGGCCTTGTTGCACTTGTGAGGTCAACTTGCCCGTTAGACTAACTTGAAGCCCTTGCGCTTGCCCACAGAGAGGGTGTCGCCCAGCTTGAGGGCGCTGGGGTCGATGTTGTAGCTCTTGGGAGCCACGGCCTTGCCGTTGATCTTGACGCCGCCGCCGTCGATGTCGCGACGAGCCTGGCCGGCGCTCGCCGAAAGGCCCAGGTCCTTGAGCAGGCCGGCGAGGTAGATCTGACCCTCGTCGTTGACGGTCAGCTCGACATGCTTCTCGGGGAAGTCGGCAAGCTGGCCCTCCTTGAATACGCGGTCGAACTCGGCCTGAGCCTCGTCGCCGGCGCCGGCGCCGTGGTAGGTGTCGCACAGGTCGCGGCCCAGAGCGCGCTTGAGCTCGTAGGGGTCGGCAGAACCATCGGCCAAGGCGGCGTCGATCTTGTCGACCTCGGCCGGGGTGAGCGAGCTGGCCAGACGATAGTACTTGCCGATCATCTCGTCGGGGATGGACATGGTCTTGCCGAACATATCCTTGGGAGCATCGGTCAGGCCGATGTAGTTGCCATAGGACTTGGACATCTTGCGCACGCCGTCGGTGCCCTCGAGCAGCGGCATGGTGAGCGCGATCTGCGGCTCCATGCCCATTTTCTCCATGAGCTCACGGCCGGCGAGCAGGTTGAAGAGCTGATCGGTGCCGCCCATCTCCACGTCGGCCTTGATCTGCACGGAGTCAAAGGCCTGCATCACGGGGTACAGGAACTCGTGCAGGGCGATCGGCGTCTGAGACTGGTAGCGCTTGGTAAAGTCATCGCGCTCAAGGATGCGGGCGACGGTGAACTTGGAGCACACTTGCAGCAGGCCGGCCAGGTCCATCGAAAGGATCCAGTCGCCGTTGTGCACGATGGTGGTCTTCTCGGGATCCAGGATCTTCATGGCCTGGCTCACGTAGGTCTCGGCATTGGCCTCGATCTGCTCCTGCGAAAGCTGCGGACGCGTGGAGTTCTTGCCCGAGGGGTCGCCGATCAGCGCGGTACCGTTGCCGATGATGAGGGTGACGTTGTGGCCCAGGTCCTGGAACTGACGCATCTTGCGCAGCGGCACGGCGTGGCCCAGGTGCAGGTCGGGGCTGGTGGGGTCGACGCCGAGCTTGATGTTGAGGGGCTCGCCCTTCTCAAGCTTCTTGCGAAGGTCGGCCTCGGGAACGATCTGCGCGGCGCCCGAGGTGATGATACGCATTTGCTCGTCAACAGACAGCATTGGGTATCCTCCTTTTGCTATAGCACCCTCGCCGAAAACGGCGGTGCTGGAAGTCCATAAACTCTCTTATGATAACAAACTGACGCGACGCGGCACCTACGACAGGAAAATCCTCGTCCTGCCGCATGCGTCAATGGCAACTGGCAGACGTGTACCGTCACGCTCGACCAGATAGCGTGCCTGCCGACGACGCAAGCAGTCGCGGCAACGGACCTGTCCCGTCGCATCGGTGGCGCAGACGCCCTCGGCGGTCAGCAGGCAGTGCTCGCACACCATAAGCTCGGGACGGTCGGCGTCGACCGGACCCAAGACGCCGGGTTCAGCAGCCAGTTCGGCAATACGCTCCGCATCATTGCCGAGCAACTCGGCCGGCAAGTACACCCGCCCCGCACCGAGTCCGCGCAGCCAGGTAAGCGTGGCCCGATTCGCGCAGAACACCGGCGCCGCCACGTCAAACGCCGTGCCCAGCTCGCGGGCCATCGCCACCTGTCCCAGATTGCGGCAGACGACGCGCCCGGCACGCCGTATAAGCGCCCGAGTCCGCTCGGCGTCGCCTGCGCGGCACACTTCGTCGAGCACCACCGTCGCATCGGACAGATCCCACTCATCGCGCGGATCCAAATCCATCAGCCCCCAGGCAAAGACCATACGAGCAAAAGCCTCATACTTTGCCGGCTCCGCCGGTCCCGCCAACTCCGTCGGTACATCGCCATCTGCCAGAACGCCCTCAAACGGCAGCACCTCAACGGACTGCTCAGCAGGCGTGACCGCATCTGCCTCGGCCCGCATGCGCTCCAACACCGTTGCCGTCTGCCCCAGCACGCCGGCACTGCGAATCAGATAGACCTCGCAGCCCGCGTCCACCTTGCGTTTGCAATGCACGACGATGCGCTCTCCCGCAGCGGCGTCCACGGGGCAAGGCACCTGCGGCCAGCGCTTGGGCACATCGGGACGCGCGTCGGCACCCGGGTAAAATCGGATTTCGAGCGTATCGCCCGCCGCCACGGCGGCATCAAGCTCAACCGTCACCTCTTCGTGACCCACCGCCACCAAGTGGCCCACGCGCACACCCTGGTTGATCGCGCGCTCAAAGCTCATGAGCTCGGCGCCCGAACGACCCCGCAGATACGCATCGGTAAAGCCGCGGTTGAACGACCTTCCCAGCTCGCGCTCAAGCGCCGGCACCGCATCGGCATCCCATGTGCCGTCGCGCAGCATATCGAGCGCCCGACGCCACACCCTCACCACGTTAAAGACGTAGTCGGGATTCTTCATGCGGCCCTCGATCTTGAGCGATGCCACGCCGGCGGCAACAAGCTCGGGCAGATGCGCGATGCCCAGATAGTCACGCGGACAAAGCAGGCGATCCCCTTCGACAGCGACAACACTCTGCCCCGCCTCGTCCACCAAGTCATAGGATAGACGGCACGGTTGCGTGCAATCACCGCGCATCGCCGACCGTCCGCGCCGAAGGGCAGAGAACCCGCACGCACCCGAGTATCCAATGCAAATAGCGCCGTGACAAAACACCTCGATGGGCACGCCAGTAGCGCAAAGCGTCTCAATCTCTGCAACGCTCAGCTCGCGCGCAGTCGTCACGCGCTCAATGCCCAACTCCTTGGCAGCCAACTGCACGGCACCCTCGCTATGAGCGCCCGCCTGAGTGGACAGGTGAATCTCGACCCCCGGAATCGCCGCACGTAGCGCACAAGCCAGCCCGGCATCGGCCACAATCAACGCATCGGCACCCAACGCGTGCGCATGCGCCCCCAACGCCGCGGCGTCGGCAAGCTCATCATCGAACACGAATACGTTGAGCGTCACGTACACACGCACGCCATGGGCATGGGCCACGGCACAACCGCGCGCGAACTCATCATCGCTAAAGCCATGCGCGCTCACTCGAGCGTTGAATCCGTCCAGCCCCGCATAGATGGCATCGGCACCCGCCGCAATCGCCGCGAGCATCTGGTCGAGCCCGCCAGCAGGCGCCAGCAGTTCGGGCAGCGCCACGCCAGCCGCCGCCAACTCGCTTTCGCATTGTCCGCTCGGTTCCATCGGCCGAATCGCCATCGGTAAACTCCTCACCAAGGTATGCATTCACTCTGAAAAATGCCGTCATCCAGCATACACGAGGCCCCGCGTGCCTCGTTTGGTTTATCGTGTAATAACTTATGTCCATCCTGCCAGGCATAACACTTGCCGCCTGGCACGACATACCTGGAGGTCAATATATGGGTCCTCGCCAACGACAGGGGCGCGGTCGCTCTAAGACGCATGCCCTTCCCATAATCTTGCTCTCGTTTTTGGGCTTTCTGCTTATCGCGGGCGTAGCGTTTGGCATCGGCATGATCGGCAACGTCAACCGCTGGCTGTCCGATCTGCCCGACTACACCGATGCCAACGCGTATCTGGTGAGCGAGCCCACCGACATCGTCGACTGCAACGGCAATACCATTGCGAGTTTCTACACGCAAAACCGCAAGTCCATCACCAAGGACCAAGTGTCCCCGTACGTGCTGCAGGGCACCGTTGACGTTGAGGACGAGCGCTTCTACGAGCATGGCGGCATCGACCTCTGGGGCATTGCACGCGCATCGGTGGCAACCCTCACCGGCGGCCACGAGGGCGCATCGACCATCACCCAGCAGCTGGTTCGCAACACCATCTTGCAGGAGGAACAATTCGACTCGACCATCGAGCGTAAGGTGCGCGAGGCCTATATCGCCATCAAGATGGAGGATATGTACTCCAAAGACGAGATCCTCATGATGTACCTCAACACCATCTACTACGGCCATGGAGCATATGGCATCGAGGCCGCAGCCGAGACCTATCTGTCCAAAACCGCCGCCGACCTCACGCTGAGCGAGGCCGCGCTGCTCATCGGCCTTCCCAACTCGCCCTCGCAGTACGACCCCACGGTTAATCCCGACCTGGCGCTGTCCCGCCGCAACAAGGTTCTGGACAACATGCTGCGTCTAGGCCACATCACGCAGGAAGAGCACGATGCCGCGCAGGCTGAGCCCATCACGCTTAACGTGACCGAGATTTCGGGCAGTGGCGTCGATGTGTACTCTCAGCCCTACTTTGTCGCCTACGTTAAGCAGCTGCTTGAGCAGGAGTTCTCCACCGATGTGCTCTTTAAGGGCGGTCTGACCGTCAAGACCACCATCGACCCCACCATGCAGCAGGTGGCCGAGGAGGCCGTGCGCTCGCAGCTCGACACGCTTTCGCTCGACGGCCTGGACATGGGCATGGTCGTCGTTGACCCCAAGACCGGCTACATCAAGTGCATGGTGGGCGGCTACGACTACAACGCCGACGAGAATCACGTGAACCACGCTACGGCAAAGCGCCCCGTGGGTTCCACGTTTAAGGCCTTTACGCTGGCAACTGCCATCCAAAACGGTATGAACCCCAACGTCACCCTCAACTGCAACTCGCCGCTCAAGGCCAAGGGCACCACGACCGAGGTGCAAAACTACGGCAACCAGAGCTATGGCAACATCACGCTTAAGCAGGCAACGGCATACTCATCCAACACCGGCTACATTCAGGTGGCCGAAGCCATCGGCAATGACAAGATCATGTCGCTCGTCAAAAAGCTCGGCATCGATCCCGCCAAGGACAATATCGAGGACGTTCCCGTCATGACGCTCGGCACCGGGTCCATCTCACCGCTCGAGATGGCATCGGCCTACGCAACGTTTGCCAACGGTGGCTACTACCGTCAGCCCATCGCCATTACCGAGATCGACTCGCGTACCGGCTCGGTTCTGTACCAGCACACCGACAATCCCACGCAGGTGCTCACCGAAGGCGAGGCTGCCGCGGTTACCGACGTTCTATCCGGCGTCATGCAGGGCAGCGGCACGGGTGCCGCCGGCGCGCTGAGCGTCAACCAGCCCTATGCCGGCAAGACGGGTACCACTGACAACACCACCAACCTGTGGTTCTGCGGCTTCACGCCGCAACTGGCATGCGCCCTGTGGACCGGTTATTCCGCAGGCGAGATTCCCATCCAAAAGTACGGTTCGGACCTGCTGGGCGACAGCACCAACCTGCCCGTCTTTAAGAAGTTCATGAACACCGTTCTTGCGGGCACCGAGCGCGAGGAATTCCCGACCGGAACGGCTCCCACGTACAAGAACAATAACGTCTGGAAGTTCTACGGCACAAACAACAAAAAGAAATACGAAGAGGATAAAGACGAGGGAAAAGAAGAGGAAGAGACCACGACCACCACAACGACAACGACAACCACGACCACTGAAACCCCGGGCGGCAACACCACCGGCGATAGCGGCACGCCAGGTGGCGACGGTGGCACGGGTGGCGATGGCGGCACGGGTGGCGACGGTGGCACGCCGACGCCCGCCCCCGATCCTACGCCCACGCCCGACCCCTCTACGGGCCAGTAGAC
>CABSBK010000082.1 GCA_902475865.1 uncultured Collinsella sp. | reverse complement strand
GTGAGCGCGGTCGCCTTTTATTTGTCCGCGCGCACCGTTTCTTCGTATTTTCGACGTTAGCCGGTTTGGCCCAGAAACTACAGCGTGCCGTAGATGCGGTCGCCGGCATCGCCCAGGCCGGGGACGATGTAGGCGGCCTCGTTGAGGTGGTCGTCAATGGCGCAGGTATAGATATGCACGTCGGGGTCTTTCTCGGTCAGCGACTTGAGACCCTCGGGGGCCGCGACGATGCACAGCATGCGGATGTCCTTGACACCGCGCTCGCGCAGATAGCTGATAGCCATCTCGGCAGAACCGCCCGTGGCGAGCATGGGATCGACGACCAGGCAGATACGCTGGTCGATATCCCTGGGCATCTTGCAGTAATACTCATGCGGCTCGTGGGTGACCTCGTCGCGCTCCATGCCAATGTGGCCCACGCGGGCAGAGGGCACCAGGTCGAGGATGCCGTCGACCATGCCAAGGCCCGCGCGCAGAATGGGGACGATGGCGAGCTTCTTGCCGGCAAGCTGCTTGAACGTGGCGGTCGTGATGGGGGTTTCGACTTCGACATCCTCCATGGGCAGGTCGCGCATGGCCTCGTAGCCGTCAAAGAGCGCGAGCTCGCGTACGAGCTGGCGGAACTGGTTGGTGCCGGTGCTCTTGTCGCGCAGGATCGACAGCTTATGCTGGACGAGCGGATGATCGACAAGCGTCACGCGAGACGTATCGTAGGTAACGGTCATGGGTCTTACCCCTTTCGTTGCGGCCGGAAGATGGCCTTGCTGACAAGGCACGCCGCGGTGCTGTTGCCACGCGCCGTGCATAAGTTTAGCGGTTTGTTGTATCGAGCGCCCCGTCGCAGCCCTATTGAGCGGTGCTGAGCGAACGCCTGACCGCATCGTGCCAACCGTCCAGGTTGTGCTCGCGACGCTCAACGGACATATGGGGGTGGAACGTCTTAACGATCTGGGCGTTTTGCTCCAGCTCCTCCAGATCCTCCCAATACCCAACCGCAAGACCCGCCAAGTACGCGGCACCGATTGCCGTGGTCTCCACCGACTCACATTGCAGCACGGGGATATCCAGCAAGTCTGCCTGGAACTGCATGATGAACTCGTTGCGCGAGGCGCCGCCATCGACGGACAGGCGCTCGATCGAAAGACCCACGTCCTGCTCCATGGCACGCAGCACGTCATAGCTCTGATAGGCCATGGACTCGCAAGCGGCACGCACGATGGTCGCGCGACTCGAGGCGCCGGTCAGACCGCATACGATGCCGCGGGCGTGCGCGTCCCACCAAGGAGCACCCAAGCCCGCAAAAGCGGGGACAAAGTAGCATCCCTCGTTATCGCCGATCGAGGAGGCGAGCTGTGCCGATTCGGATACGTTGGAGATAACGCCCATGTTGTCGCGCAGCCAGTTCATCGTTGAGCCGGCGGCAAAAATAGAGCCCTCGAGCGCATAGCTGACCTTGCCGTTCGCAGCGATACCGATGGTGGAGACCAGGCCATTCTTGGATTCGACGATCTCGTCGCCGGTGTTCATGAGCATAAAGCAGCCCGTGCCATAGGTGTTTTTGGTCTGGCCGGGATGGAAGCAGCAGTGACCGAACAGCGATGCCTGCTGGTCGCCCGCCACACCCATGATGGGCGGCATGTTGGTCATGATGTCGCTCGCGACGCGGCCGTAGTCACCGGCGCTCCAACGGACCTCGGGCATCATGGCACGCGGGATGTCGAAGAGAGCCAGCAGGTCATCGTCCCAGTCCAGCGTATGAATATTGAAGAGCGCCGTGCGGCTGGCGTTGGTGTAGTCGGTGGCGAAGGTTTGGCCGCCGGTGAGGTTATAGATGAGCCAGGTATCGATGGTGCCAAACATGAGGTCGCCCGCTGCCGCGCTCTCGCGCGCGCCGTCAACGTTGTCGAGAATCCACTGCACCTTGGAGGCCGAGAAATACGGGTCGAGCGTAAGTCCCGTGCGGGAACGCACCAGCTCCTCGCAGCCCTGCTCGGCCAGTTTATCGATTGTCGAGGCGGTGCGGCGACACTGCCAAACGATGGCGTTGTAGATAGGCTGGCCACTCACGCGGTCCCACACCACCGTGGTCTCGCGCTGGTTGGAGATACCGATGGCGGCGATGCGATCGGAATGGATGCCGCTCTTAAACTGGACCTCCATCATCACGCCGATCTGGCTGGCAAGCACCTCCGTGGGATCCTGCTCCACCCAGCCGGGGCACGGGAAGCTGGTTTTGACGCTACGACGCGCCTGGGCGACGATGCAGCCGTACTCGTCGACGATGGTCGCGAGTACCGAGGTGGTGCCGCAGTCGAGCGCCATGATGTAGGAACCGCCAAAGCTAAACGAGGCGTCTTCCATACCCAGGCTACCTAGATTCAACGACATCGCTTACACCTTTCTATTGCATCGGGTCGGACAGGACCCGCTCGATCTCTGATGCGGGAAGTGCGCCTTGGCGCAGGATCTGGAGCTCGCCATGCTTAAACGTCACGATGGTCGAAGCATCGCGGCACGGCGTCTCGCCCGCGTCGACGGCCACATCGACCCCCTCCAGAATACGGTCCTCAACGGCGGCAAAGCTTGCCGGCGCGGGCGCGCCGTGCGTGTTGGCGCTGGTGCAGGCAAGCGGACTGCCACAAGTACGGATGAGCGCCTGCACCACGGGCGAGGCCGACGCGCGAAGGGCCACCGTATCGTCGGCGGCGCGCATAAAGGTCGGCACGCAGGGCGCCGCCTTGACCACGATAGTCAGGGCGCCCGGCCAGCATCTTCGAGCAAGCGCGCGGGCCTCTTCCGGAATATCAACGCCGTAGCGGTCGAGGGCCTCGGCATCATCGACCAGCCAGGCGACCGTTTGGGTGAGTTCACGTTGCTTGAGGGTAAAGATGCGACGGTAGCCGGTACCGAGTGCGGGCACCGCGGCGCCATTGACGGCAACCTGCGGATCGCGCGGCCACGGCAGAGATTCGCTTGTATCTTGGGGCAAGGCGTCCGAGAAAGCGCTGACTGCCACAGCGACACCATAGACGGTCTCGGTCGGGATCAGGGCCAAGCCACCACAGCTGAGTACCTCGGCCGTACGCTCGACGGCGAGCCGATGCGGCTCACGCGCTCCCTCGAATACCCGATAGACCGTCTGCATGTGTATGCCAGCCCCTTACGCTCTGGTGAAAGTTTGTTTACTGAGGGGCATTCTCGCACGAAACGTTCAACCTATTTGCCCAGAGCGCATGTTGGTTTGGTGAGCGGCTCTAGTAGTCGGTGAAAGTGAGGGGGTTATTGGACTGCGACGAACTTCTTTGGCCTGCCGGCGTGGCGTTCTTGGGCGGCGTAGCGCTCGATGCTGTCTATCGTTATCATCCGACGGCCGTCGACGAGTTCAACATCGAGCTTTCCGGCTTTGACCAGCGCGGTAATCCGCGGAGCGGAGACTTTGAGGTCCAGCGCTGCGTCTTTAAATGTTCGGCACGCCGCTTCCCGAGCGTCCTCGTGGTCGATTTCGACTGAAAGGGCCACGACCTCGGCCGAGCGTTCGTACCCCGCCGGAGTCAAACCGTTGTTGAGGTCGTCGGCCAAAAACGCCATCAGTGCCTCGGTGGCATGGGCAATCGCTTCTTCGCGCGTGTCGCCATCGGCAAAGGCGCCAGGAATCTGCGGGAAGCTAGCGCAGTAACCGTCGTCTTCTTTTATGAGAACGCAGTCATAGGTAAATCGCTGCCTCATTTTGCCTCCAACTACCATCCAGCTTGGCGACGAATACTTGCCCACGTGCCCTTCTTCGGTCGATCACCACCAGAGCCGTTCACGGTGACAACACGGTCACCAGAAACATACTTAGCATGACTACCGACTTGCGCGACCTTCACGAATCCATCGTGCTTGAGTAGGGCAATAATTTCCCGAAAGGTAGGAGGTTGCATGGGCCGACCTCTTTCAGCCGTCCTAATTATAAACTAATTTATAATTTTTGCTAACCAGTTAATAAATATTACTGGCGCTGTTTGGGCTCGGTGACGATGGCTCGGACGATGCGGGGACGATCGGTGAGGTCGTGGACGATGCGCACGTCCGAGAGACCAGCCTGGCGGCAGAGCTCGGCGGCGACGTCGAGGGCACCCTCGTAGAGCTCGCAGGCAAACAGGCCGCCGGCGCGCAGCATATAGGGCGCCGCATTGAGCAGGCGGCGGAAGATATCAAGGCCATCGGCACCGCCCTCGAGCGCCAAATCGGGCTCGAAGTCCTTGACCTCGTGCGGCAGCGAGCGCATGACGTCGGTCGGAATGTAAGGCGGGTTGGAGACGAGCACGTCGAAGGTGCCCCATTCCTCGCGGGAGATAGAGCTCACCAGGTTGGTGAGGCTGAAGGCGACCTCATCGGACGTAAGCCCGAGCGCGTCGCGGTTTTTGGTGGCCAGCTCGATGGCGCGCGGCTCGATATCGGTAGCGGTGCAGGTGACATGGCCGCGGCGCTCCCAGGCAAGGGAGAGCGAGATGCAGCCCGTGCCGCAACCGACCTCGAGAACGCGGGCGATACGGGGCTCGACCGGAGCGGGCGCGGCGGCATCCTCCGTCAGAGACGCCTCGTGGTCGGCGCCTTCGATGGCGATGCCGTATTCGTCGAGCTCGGGCTCGGCGGCCTCCTCGGCCTCGGCATCTGCTGCCTGCGCGGCGGCTTCCTCGGCCTCGCGGTCGGCCAGTTCCTCGGCATAGGCACGGCTGCCCAGTACGTCGCTGCCTAGCGCCGCCTCATCGGCAGCTGTGAGGTTAGCGGCACGGCGCTCGGCCGTCGCTCGCTCGTCGGCCAACGCGGCTTCGGCTTTGCGCGCTTGCTCGACCTCGTCGTTCCAGGGCAGCTCAACGCGCTGACGGGCGGCAGCCTCGGGGCTCAGCACCTCGGCATCCAGATAGTTCAGGACTTCTTCGACGAGCATCTCGGTCTCGGGGCGCGGGATGAGCACGCCGGGGGCGCACGCGACGTCGATCATGCGAAACTGCGTGCTACCGGTGATGTACTGCAGCGGTTCGCCCTTGGCGCGGCGGACGACCGCCGCGTGCATGGTCTCGAGCTGCGCCGCATCGAGCGTCTCGTCCATACGCATATATAAGTCGATGCGCGTCAGACCCGTGGCTGCGCACAGCAGCCATTCGGCAGAAAGACGGGGGTGTTCCTCGCCGCGCTCGGCCAGGTACTCCTTGGACCACTCGAGACAACGCTTGATGGTCCAGATCTCGTTTGCCATGGGGTCCTCCCCTCTTAAGCGCCAGGCGGCGCGCGAATGTCGGAGCAGATTGTACGCGAGGCCAGCGCTTGGCAAGAGACGATTGAAGGCGATTATCGAGAATCAGCCCAGATTTTTGGTTTGGCCCCGTCCAAAGTGTTCATTCGTCGACGTTCATATCTGCATCCGTCAAGCTTTTGGCAAGGTTGCCCCTAACCTGACCAATATCTAACCAAACGCTTGCCACATCACTTGACGCGCGACGCACCAAAAAGGGCCCCGCGACTTCTTGGACGATTTTTCGAGCAATATTTTCAATAACAGATGCACACCGTTGATTGCTTTAAGCAGGCAAACAGCCTAAAGACCATCACAACCGATTGAATAACATCTCAAAGCAATGTGCCCAACCTAGTCATTCAAGAACGTCCCCAATGACTACCTCTAAGGCGCCGCAGGTTGAGCATGCCGCATCCGGAGCAAGGCAACGCCGCAGATAGAGGACGGACAGCGAGCGCCGCCCAGGGCGAACAAGTTGGCTAGTCATTTAAGAACGTCCCAAATGACTACCTCTAAGGCCCGCAGGTTGAGCATAAGTCAGCGAAAAC
>CABSBK010000081.1 GCA_902475865.1 uncultured Collinsella sp. | reverse complement strand
CAACTCGCTTTTCACCGTGCCATGAACAATATCCGCGAAGCGCTCGGCATGCCTCGTTGCATAGATGCCGAGTATCAGCGAAAGCAAAACGAACTGCGCAAGGTACTTATCCGCAACTGGAAGAGCGATCAAGCCGAAGAGTCGCCTTCTGAGTAACGACGGACCCGCTCGCCCCGCGCTCCCCAAACATGTACATCACCCTCCAAAAACGATATTTTTCGACATCTTTGGAGGCTGATGTACATACTTGAAACCTATGACCGCACCCAGTCCCGACCGTTTGCCGAGCAATAGGGTCGCGATCGTCGCCGAACATGTACTATGTACGGGCATTGTCCAATCCCGTAACTCAAAGGACCCCATCTTGCCCGTCGTCGCCGCCATAACCGTTACCTCACATGCCTCGGATGCCATGGTCGCTATCCCATTTTGGCTCGAGATGTTCGCCGTTGTCGCTGCATCGATCTCGGGTGTGCTGGTTGCGCGCGAACACAAGCTCGACCTGGTGGGCGCGGTCGCACTCGCCGTGGTTTGCGGCCTGGGCGGCGGTCTTTTACGCGACATGACGCTGCAGGTGGGCAACGTCTACATCCTCAACCAGCCGATGGCACTCCCGCTTTCCATTGCCACGGCAGCCATCATCTATATTTTCCCGGCAATCGTCGACAAACCCGAGAAACTCATTCCCCTGCTCGACATCATCTCGGTCGGCATCTACGCCGCCACTGGAGCAGACAAGGCGCTGGTCTACGGCTTTGCGCCGGCGGTGTGCATCATGATGGGCTTTTTTACCGCGGTAGGCGGCGGCATGCTGCGCGATGGCTTTATGGGCGTGGTTCCGGGCATTTTCCAGCGCACCAACTTTTATGCCATCGCGGCCATCGCCGGATCGGCAAGCTATGTAAGCCTCGTCATGAGTGGCTTGGTCAGCAATGTCGCCGCGCTGGTCGTATGCGTTATCGTGACCATGGGTCTGCGCTGGCTCTCGCTGCGCTTTGACATCAAAAGCCCCACCGAAGAAGACATCGCGCACTTTTTACATCGCAAAAAGTAGATAGCACGGCACGACCCTTCGAAATGAAACCGAGAGGTTCTTTTAGAGCGCTCACACGTTGGGTACCCTGTTAGATATATGCCGAGTATCTAACGAAGGATTCACTATGCCCTGCAATCAATTCCCGTCGACCCAGCGCCGTAAAGCGTGGGGCCGCATCACCATCCTGTTTGCGCTCATCGCGCTCGCGCTCACCGTGCTTCCCACGGCGTCGTTCGCCGGCACGGACACCGCAGGCAACGTACTTGCGACCGACAATGACGCCAATCCGACCGGCGTCGAGGGTGACCTGTACTGGGCCGGCCAGGCCCTCGACTTGGATGATGTGTCCATCGACCGCGATATCATCGCCGCGGGCGATACTCTCTCGATCCGCGACTGCAACGTAGGCGGCGCCGTCCGCTTGGCGGCACGCACTATCGATATCGCCAAGACCACGGTTGATGGCAGCGTGACCGTCGCTGGCCAGCACGTTGTGCTCAATTCCGACAGCACCGCCAACTGTTTTTACGCGATAGGCGAGACGGTTGCCCTGCGCGGCTCTACCAAGTCGGCAGCGCTTGCGGGCGATACGGTGACCATCGATGGCACCGTCGAGGGCGATGTCGAGGTTTGGGCCGACAAGCTCATCCTGGGCAAGAACGCCCACATCACCGGCACCGTGAACGCGCACGTCTCCGAGGACCCCGAGCGTGCCGCAGGAGCCGAGGTAGGCGCGCTCAAGATCGACCGCACCGAGAACGAGGATACTTCCACCGTTAACGATGTCATCGGCGGTATCGTCGCCGCGGCACTCTCGACCTGCTTTGTCGCTCTGCTGCTCGAGCTCGTCTTTCCGCGCGCGACTGCCAGCGCCGCCGGCATGCTCCACCAGCACCCCACGCCCCTGTGGGTGAGCGGTCTTCTGGGTACGATTGTTATCGTCCCCGCCGTCCTACTGCTGATTATCTCTATCGCTGGTCTGTCGCTTGCCGGAGCCCTCTTGTGCGGCGTTATCGGCATCGCGTTGGTGTCGAGTGCCTTTGCGGGGTGCGCGATCGTCCGCATGGTCGGACACAACCAGAACCGCTACGCCATGGCAGCCGTGGGCGGCATAATCGCAGGCGCCCTCACGGGGCTTCCCCTCGTAGGTGACTTCATCAGCGGCGTGGCCTTTGTCTTTATGCTCGGCTACGTTATCCAGATCATCTGGCGAAACGCCCGCCTCAAGCCGCAGCAGGCTGCCAACACCCCGGGCCTTCCCTCCGCCTAACCGCCAACCACCACAAAGGGGCCAGGCACCTTCGTGGTGGTGCAGACCAGCTCAATCCCTGTACACCAAAAAGGGCACCGACCGCGATGGTCGGCGCCCTTTCTTGTTAGTCGCTATAAAGCTCAGCGCTTATTTGTTGACCTGACCGGCGCGGACGGCGGCCTTCTTGCGGTCGGTGGCATTGAGCAGACGCTTGCGCAGGCGGATGTTCTTGGGAGTGATCTCCACCAGCTCATCGTCGGCGATGTACTCCAGCGCCTCCTCCAGCGAGAAGGTGCGGGGCGGCACCAGCTGGACGGAAATATCGGAGGTCGAGGAGCGCTGGTTGCCCAGGTTCTTGGTACGGGCGATGTTGACGACCATGTCGCCGGCCTTGCTGCGCTCGCCCACGATCATGCCCTCGTAGCACTCAGTGCCCGGCTCAACGAACAGCTGACCGCGCTCCTGCAGCGTACCCAGAGCGTAGGCAACGGCCTTCTCGGTGGTCATGGAGATCATGGCGCCGTTCTGGCGGTTGCCGATCTCGCCGGCATAGGGGCCGTACTCCAGGAAGGTGTGGTAGAACACGCCCTCGCCGTGAGTGACGTTCATGATGCGGTTCTTAAGACCCATGATGCCGCGGGTCGGGATCTTAAACTCGAGGTGCGTCACGATACCCGAGGTATCCATGCTCGTCATGATGCCGCCGGAGGTGCCGAAGACCTCAACGACCTTGCCCGAGTACTCGTCCGGGCACTCGACGACGGCCTGCTCGACGGGCTCCATCTTATTGCCGTTCTCGTCCTTCTTAAACAGAACGCGGGGACGGCCGACCTGGAACTCAAAGCCCTCGCGACGCATGGACTCCATCAGGACGGACAGGTGCAGAATGCCGCGGCCCGAGACCTCGACGCCGCTCTTGTCCTCGAGCTCCTCGATCTTCATGGTCACGTTGTTCTCGGCCTCGTTGAACAGGCGCTCCTTGAGCTGACGGGCACCCACGATGTCGCCGTCGCGGCCGACGAGCGGGGAGGTCGAAGCCTCAAAGACGATGGACAGGGTCGGCGGGTCGATCTCGATGGGCTCGAGCTCAACGGGGTTCTCGGGATCGGTGTAGACATCGCCGATATCGGTGCGGTCAATACCCACGACAGCAGCGATATCGCCGGCACCGACTTCCTGGCACTCGGTGCGACCCAGGTAGTCGAAAGTAAAGAGCTGCTTGACGGTAGCGGTAGCGCTGGAACCGTCGTTCTTGACGACCAGAATCTGGTCGCCCTGGTGGATGGTGCCAGAGTACACGCGACCGATACCGATGCGACCGACGAAGTTGGAGTGGTCGATGGTCACGCACTGCATGGCCAGCGGGGCGTTCTCGTCAACCTCGGGCGCGGGCATGTCGTCGATGATCATGTCGAGCAGCGGGTACATGTCCATGTTGCCGTCGTTGGGGTCAAGGCGGGCAAAGCCGTTCATGGCGCTGGCGTAGACCACGTGCTCCATGGCGAACTCAAGCTGGTCGTCGGTGGCGCCCAGGTCAGCCATCAGGTCCAGGCAGTCGTTGTAGGCCTTCTCGGGGTTGGCGCCCGGGCGATCAATCTTGTTGATGACGATCATGATCTTGAGGCCGGTGTCGATGGCGTGACGCAGCACGAAGCGGGTCTGGGGCATGGGGCCCTCAAAGGCATCGACCAGCAGCAGGGCGCCGTCGGCCATACGCAGCACGCGCTCGACCTCGCCGCCAAAGTCGGCGTGGCCCGGGGTGTCGATGACGTTGATCTTAACGTCCTTGTACTCGATAGAGATGTTCTTGGCGAGAATCGTAATGCCGCGCTCACGCTCCTGGTCGTTAGAATCCAGGACGCGGTCCTCGACCTGCTGGTTGGCACGGAAGGCGTCCGTGGCACGCAGGAGCTTGTCGACCATCGTCGTCTTGCCGTGGTCGACGTGAGCGATGATGGCGATGTTCCTCAGATTGTCTACGCGCATGTAGTTCCCCTATCTTCTATCTATATACAACCGGCACGCGTATGCGACCCGCCCAGCAACACAACGCTCGGCGGGAATTTTGAGCCTTTTACCGAAAACTCGTTTATTTTAGCGATTTTAGATAAGAGGGGTTTCCTCGCCTGCAGGTTCAGGGTCGCTCCACATAAAACCATCGCCGGCGCCCACACCCTCGTACAGTACGTATGCCGAAAAGCCGCTCTCGAGCGTCGTCTCAAAGAAACTCACAAGCAGGGCGTCATGGTAGCCGCCATCGATCTCGACACAACCGGTGTAGCCGATGGCGTAACGGGCGATGCGACCCAGGCCCTCGTCCTTAAGGCCCATCTTGTGCTCGGAGATAAAGTTGGTGGCAGCCTCGAGGCATGCCTCCTCGCCGTCCTCGTCGAGTGCCGCCAGATAGCGGTTGGACGCGGCGTCTTCGATCGCAACGACAACGCCGGGGTTCTCACCAGCGGCCAGGTCGTCTAAAAATGCCCCGATGAGGTCGCACACCATGGCGTCGAGCTCGGCGGAGACGTTTCCGGCGTCCTGCATATCCTGTGCCATTTTTAGACCTTCCCATCGAGTCCGGCGTCGTTACATCTCTTGTGCCTCGGCAGCGATCTTGGCGGCGGCGTCGCGGGCGCGCATCATATCGGCGGCGCGCTTATCGAGTACCTTGATCTGGTTAGTCAGCATCACGGCATCGACCACGCCCCAGATGACCAAGCCCGTCGAGATCGAAAACCCAAGCGCACCAACTGTACCACGAAGGCGCGATGAGATTACCGCGACAAGTGTGGAGGCGGCAACCATCTTGATAAAGGAGGCACGGCGCTCGCGAAGTGTGCGGGCCTGCGTCACATAGGCAATGCGTGCGGCCTCGGATGCCTCCGAGCGCATCTGGGCCTCGCGGGCAATGGCGGCGGCTTCGGCTGAAACGCCGCGACCCATCAGTGCACACTCCGTCTCATGGCTACTCGTCATTTAAAAATCATCGGGCGAGAGCGTATGGACGAACTCGTCGAACTTCTCAAATTCCTGCTCGTCATCGACTTCCTCGGCAACCGGAGAGACGGTCCCCAGGCGGTTCATGATGTCGTCCTCAACAAACATGGGAGCATTGCTGCGCACGGCGAGGGCGATGGCATCGCTCGGACGCGCATCGATCCTATGCTCGTTGCTGTCGGCCAAAACAACGACCGTCGCATAGAACACGGGAGGCTCGGCACGGACAATCTCGATGCGCTCGAGTTTTGCATCCAGGGCATCAAGCGTGTCGAGCAGCAGGTCATGGGCGATCGGGCGCTCGGCACGACCGCTGTCGATACCGCGGCTAATAGCCGCAGCCTCAAACGAACCAGTTTGGATAGAAAGGGAGCGCAGCGGCGCAGGGGAGTCCGATTTGCTGCAGCGCTCGCGAAGTACGATAAGCGATGGCACGGGACCGGCGGCCATGACGATGGTCTCTATGTCGACACGAACCATGGAACACCTCCGGTACGTAGCGGTTAACACGCGGCGCCTTCGCCGCATTGAATAGCTATACTACCCAATCTTTCGCACAGCACACAAAACCAAAATGAGTTTTATCACACACAAG
>CABSBK010000080.1 GCA_902475865.1 uncultured Collinsella sp. | reverse complement strand
GACCGGGCGTTTTCGTTCGCTTTGAGGGCATGAGTCTCGTCAGGCTGCGAGCTAGCCGGCTATCGCTTAGAGTTGACGCGGTAGTGGAAGATCTCGGGATGCGTGCGGGCATGCGTAACCTCAAACAGGATGCCGTCCGAGGTGTACGACTGGCTCTCCATAACGGCAACGCAGTTGTATTTGCCAAGGTCAAGATAGCTGCAGTCCTCATCGTTGGCGAGTTCGACACTCACCGTACGACGGCTCGCCATCACCTTGACGCCGCGTTTGTGCTCCAGATAGTCGTAAATTGACTTTGCGGCGATCTCGGGCGTCAGGCCCTTGGCGATCGACTCCAAAAAGTAACCATGGTCTACTTGGCGTGCGTTGCCGTTAAGGCTTCGGACACGCACCACGCGAATCAACTCCTCGCCCACCTTAAAGCCCAGGCGACGAGAGAGTTGCTCAGTGCAAATCAAATGTTCAAAAGACTTGACCTCGGTCGATGCGACGGCATTGTTGCGCTTTGCAAATTCGCCAAACGACTCGACTTCCTCGAGTGCGCCCAGCATGTCGGTTTCGCCCTTGAGCCAAATAACGCGCACGCCCTTGCCGTGTATGGGCTGCACAAACATCTCGTCTGCCAGCATACTCAAAGCGCGGCGGACGGTATTGCGCGTGCAGCCAAATTCCGCGGTCAGCTCGGCTTCGGTTGGCAGCATCTCCTGAAACGCATAGGTCCCATTAATGATGCGCGAACGGATCTCGCGGTAGATTCCTTCGTAAATCGCTTTTGGCATGGCTTCACCTCTAATGAATATGTATGGCTAGGCACGATAGCATTTCTTGGAGTTGTTTAAACCGTCTATCGGCAAAGCACGGATTATTTACCGTCGACGGTTCCCCCGACACCCAGATCGGACCAAATCAAAACCGTCAATGCGGCAAGCAGCCAGTCCTCTACAATGAGTTCATTGTTTAAACGTTCTTGCTTGCACAGCATGTTGCATCCGGAAGGCATATTATGCTGCAAAAAATCCAACGCTTTGGCGGGGCAATGTTCGCGCCCGCCATGTTGTTTTCCATATCGGGCCTTATGGTCGGCGTCTCCGCCCTCGCAACATCTGCGGATATCGTCGGCGACCTCGCCGTATACGGAACCCCTTGGTACGTTTTTTGGACTATCATCCAGCGCGGCTCGTGGACGGTCTTTAAACGACTTCCGCTCCTTTTTGCCGTAGCGCTGCCCATCGGCCTTGCCCAAAAGCAACCGGCACGTTGTTGCCTCGAAGCGCTCGTGGCCTATTTTGCCTATTGCTTCTTTTTGAGCGAGATCATCAAGCTGAGCGGAGACAACCTTGGACTTAAGTACCCGTCGTCTTTGACCTCCGCTAGCGGCATTACCATCATCGACGGCATCAAGACCCTCGACACCGGCATTATCGGCCCGCTAGCGGTATCGGCAACCGTCGTCGCCATCCATGACCGCTTCTACGATGCCAAGGTTCCCGATTGGCTCGGCACCTTCTCGGGCTCCTCGCTGGTCTACCTCATCAGCTTTTTTGCCGTGTTTGCCCTTGCCGCTATCTCGGCCGCCATCGTGCCCTCCGTATACGCAATGACCGAAACGCTGCGCCATGCACTTACGAGCGTCGGCCCCTTTGGCGTGGGCATCTTTGTGTTTTTGGAGCGAGCGCTCGAGCCCATGGGGCTGCACCACCTGCTCTACATGCCGATCTACTACGACAACCTGGTCATTAACGACGGCATCTACGCCACGTGGAGCAGCTTGCTCCCCATCCTCTCCCATAGCACGCGCCCCCTTAATGAACTTGCGCCGTGGGCCGGTTTTACCGCCACCGGCTGGGTCAAGCTCTTTGGCCTTCCCGCCATCGCAGCCGCGTTCTACTCCACCGCAAAACCAGAACGCCGTGCCGGCCTCAGGGTCATCCTTGTTCCCGCCATCATCGCCTCGGTGGTTTGCGGCGTTACCGAGCCACTCGAGTTTCTCTTTATGTTCACCCACCCCGGGCTCTTTTTTCTCTACGCCGTCTTATCGTCTTGCCTTGCCACAACCATGAATCTCTTTGGCATCGTCGGCATCTTCTCGGGCGGCCTCATGGAGATGGCAGCCTTCAACTTTATTCCGCTCATGCGCACGCATGCCGGTGCCTATCTTTTGGCGCTCGGTATCGGCCTTGCCTTTAGCCTCATCTTTTTTGTTAGTTTTCGAGCACTCATCTTGATCTATGACCTTAAGACGCCGGGCCGCGAGGATCATGTCGCCAATCGCGCGGCAATCGATCGTTTAACGGAAAGCGGCTTTGCCAAAGAGCAATCTCCCAATGACGAGGTCAATAGTCGATCCGATCAAGATCACATCCTCGCTGAGCGGGTAATTCAGCTTTTAGGTGGTGTTGGCAATATTGTGGGCGCAACCAACTGTGCCACGCGCCTGCGCGTCGAGGTCGCAGACCCTTCCATCGTTGCAGATAACGCGTCGTTTGTCGCGGTGGGCGCCAAGGGCCTCATCATTACGGGCAAGACCGCCCAGGTGATCATCGGCATCTCCGTTCCCCGCGTTAAAGAGCATTTTGACCAGATCATGGGCCTCGAGCCGGAATTTGTGCCCACCACCTCGGCCTCCCCTGCCGCCAGCGCAGCCCATAATCGCAGCGATATCTGTTTCTTCGATATCGACGGAACGCTCGCCTGGCAAGACCCTCGAGCGGCACAAGAGCTTCCCGAGAGCGAGCGTGACCTGTCCCCCTATCCCAACGAGGCGGTCTCGCAGGCCATCCGCGATTTCGTTGCAAATGGCAACATGGCCTTTATCTGCACAGGACGCACCCTCAGCTGCATCCACCCCAAACTTCTAGAGCTGCCCTGGACCGGCATCGTCTGTCTTGCGGGCGGTTACGCCGAGATCAACGGACACGCAATTCGCGATCTGTCGATGACGCCCAGCATGCTGCAGCGTCTTGCCCCCTACCTTGAGCAATCGGGCGAGGTCATCCGCTTTGAGGGCCTCAACGGCGTCGTGCGCATGAGTGCCGATGCCCCCGATGCTCCCGGATACGCGCGCACCCTGGGCGACGCAGTCACGCAGCTGCAACATTACAGTGCTTACAAGATCTTGATGTCTACATCGCTCGCTAACCACATCGCTCAAGATAAGGCACTTGAGCCGCTGCTGTGCTTTAACGAGCTCGAACTCGAGGTAACCGAAATCTCACCCCGCGAATGCACGAAGCGTGGGGGCATCCAGTCTGTACTCGACGCCCTCGATCCCCACCACGGAACCGTATACGGCATCGGCGACGCCAGCAATGACGTCTCGCTGATGAACGCCGTCGATGTCGGTATCGCCATGGGCAATGCGCCGGACTATCTCAAAAAGCGCGCCGACTACATCACCGACTCGGTCGACAAAGATGGCGTCGTCAAGGCGCTCGAGCACTTTAGGCTTATATAAGCAGCCGGCACGCGCACGCGTCCCGTTTCCCCAAATCGCCAAAACAGACGCGCCGGCAACTCCAATGTGGCAATATGGTATCTGCACACCGCAACGATGCAACCTAAGAAAGAATGCGAGAACCTGTGTCCAGTCCGTTTACCAGCTTTTTAGCCCAGCACTTTGACCAGATCAACGACTATCTGGCCACGTTCTTTGACGGACAGGCGACCTCTGCCGATATCGAGCGCTACCTGTATACCCCGCTCTCGGCATTTACGGCCAATGCCGGCAAGCGCCACCGCCCGCTCATCTGCATGCTCGCCGCCACCGCGGTAGGTGGCAGCTTTGAGAGCGCCCGCAGCGCGGCGGCAGCTATCGAGCACTTTCAATCGGGAGCGCTTATCCACGACGACATCGCCGACAACGGCCAGCTGCGTCGCGGCAAGCCCTGCATGCACCTTACCGAGGGTACGGGTCTTGCCATCAATTGCGGCGATCTAGCGCTCACCATGGTCACCAAGACGGTTCTCGACGACCCCACGCTCGAGGCAGACGTGAAACTCCGCGTGCTCCACGAGCTCACAGAGATGATCGTTCGCACCATCGAGGGCCAGGCGCTCGACTTGGGCTGGGTCCGCGATGGGCGCTTTGACATCTCGGTCGACGATTATCTGGACATGGCGACGCACAAGACCGCGTACTACAGCGGAGCCACACCACTTGCCGCCGGAGCCATTATCGGCGGCGGCAGCGAGGAGCAAATTGAGGCACTGCGCGCCTTTGGCCTGCACACGGGCCTTGCCTTCCAGATCCAAGATGATCTGCTCAACTTGATCGGCACCAAAGAGGCCGCCAACAAGGACTTCCGCACCGATATCACCGAGGGCAAGCGCACCCTTGTCGCTGTGCACGCCCTGTCAGACGAGCGTTATCACGACGAGGTCGAGGCAATCCTTTCCTCGGGCACCGAGGACCCCGCGCAACTTGCACGCGCCGTGGAGATCTTCCAGCAGACCGGCTCTATCGATTTCGCCCACAACTACGCGCTCAACCTGACCACCAAGGCCAAGGCCGCTATCGAAAGCGTCGAGCTCGACCCGCATGCGCGCGAGCTGTTCGACTCCATGGCAGATTTCTTTGTGGAGCGCCTTAACTAGCGAGGTTATAAAACCTGTCAGCAGCGTATTTGGGTACAACTTGCTACACTGTTGAGTGCATGTTTATGCATCTCTTTGCGTCGTCTATCCGACAGGCGCTCAAATAGTACGAATGATACGCCGAAAGGGGTTCGTTCATGGAACCTATTACAACGGGCATGCAGGGAGCAGCCGTCGAGGACGTGCAGTCTCGTCTCCTGCAGCTCGGCTACACGATTGATGCCACCGAGGTCGCCGACAAGCACTTTGGCGCTACCACCGAGCAGGCCGTTAGCACCTTTAGGCTCGACAGCGGTCTTGCCGCCGGTCACGCCGTTGACATTCCCTGCTGGAGTGCCCTGGTCGACGCCTCGTATAAACTGGGCGATCGTACGCTCTATCTGCGTATGCCCAATTTCCATGGTGCCGACGTTCAGGCCCTGCAGAGGGCGCTCAACGTTTTGGGCTTTGCCTGCGGTGAGGACGACGGCTATTTTGGCCCGCACACCGAGGCCGCTCTGCAGCAGTTCCAAGAAAATGTCGGCCTGTTTGCCGATGGCATGGCGTTCCAGGATACCTACGCCTATATCAACCGCCTGCATCACGTGTGGGAGGGCAAGCCCTCGGTTACCGAGGCCGAGTCGCGCATCGGCTTTGCCCGCGCCGCCAACGTGCTCGAGCGCTTCCAGATTGCCGTCATCGGTGAGGACCCCATCGCGCGTAGCGTTGCATCGCGCATGTGGAACATCGCCACGGCGACGACCGATAGCAGCGGCATGATGCTTTGCGATTCCGAGGTTCCGACCGACGTGGACCTGGTGCTCGAAATTGCAAGCGATGAGCTGCCCGCAGATGCAGCGCCGCGCGCCACGATCGCCCTTGCCGAGTGTCACAACCTGGCGCAGCGCATCCGCACTGCCAATGTCGCCGCACAGCAAAAGCCCGCGCGCATCCGCATTGAGCTCACGGGCATGACGCGCTACAACGGAACCTTCACCGCAAGTGATGCGCAGACACTCGCCGTACGCCTGCTCGACGGCGTTTGCGATGCCCTCGCAGATTAGGTAAACTAAACGAGTTGCTTTTGGGCAACACTACACATTGGGACGTAGTTCAACGGTAGAACTCCGGTTTTTGGTGCCGGCTGTTGGGGGTTCGAATCCCTCCGTCCCAGCCATTAAAATTGAGCGCCCTGAGCCCATAACGGCCCAGGGCGCTTTCTTGTGAGCAAGCGGAGAGATTCGAACCCGCCAGGGTGCGGAGCTGAGGAAACGCGAAGGCACCCCAAGCCCATTAGGACCAAGAGCGCCTTACATCTAGAAAATATCAGCCCA
>CABSBK010000079.1 GCA_902475865.1 uncultured Collinsella sp. | reverse complement strand
ACTTAAAAAACTTTATAGTCAGTGTATATATGAGAAGCTGCTGGGCATATATAAAAGCGTCAAAAGAAGTCCCTGTCACCTAGAAGATGGCTCGGCAGTCCTTACAAGGAGTGGTAAACATGGCAAGCATGGTTCCTTATCGTTCGGTTTTTGGCGTCCGTCCTTCTGCAAGCTCGCTGTTTGATCTGTTTGATGACATGACCGACCTGGCGAATAGCTCGATTGCCTCCAAGGCGTTCCCCGTTGACGTTGAGGACAAGGGCGATGGCTACGAGGTCAAGGCGTATCTGACCGGTGTCGCCAAGGATGACATTGACGTCGAGCTCAATGAGGGTCGCCTGTCGATCAGCGTGAACGTCGAGGAGAGCGCCGAAAACGAGGGTAAGAACTTCCTGCAGAAGGAGTTCGGCTCGTACAGCGCGACGCGCGGCGTGTATCTGAAGGACGCTTCGAGCGAGGGCCTTTCGGCTAAGTATGCTGACGGCATCCTGACCGTTACGGTTCCCAAGATTGTCGAGAAGAAGAACGTCACGAAGATTTCTATCGACTAACGATGGCTTTGCTTCAGTCGAGAGCATAAGTTAAGGGGGCTGGGCAGTGATTCCCAGCCCCCTTTTGTTGTCTTGAGGGGCTATTGAATAGTTGTCGGTTGATACTGACTTGCAGGGCGTATCGAGAGTTTCCGTGGCCCTTGAAGAAGGGTGGCAGAGCTACCGAGCTCATCATCGAGACTTGCATCAAGTGCGTTGGCATAGCTTTTGACGGTAAGGCTTGGACGATTATTGTCCTGGCTGATGTGCATGGCGATGAGCTGTTCGGTTCGATCGGTAACAAGCTCGCGCGCAGCTTCGGCGGCCTGGTTGTTGGAGAGGTGCCCCTTTGTAGACAGGATGCGTTCCTGAAGAAAGCGGGGGTACGATCCCTCGCGCAACATAGTCACATCGTGGTTGCTTTCGAGTGCAAGAACTCGACAATCTTTAAGGGTGCCTATGGCCTTGCTCGACAATTCTCCGGTGTCGGTGGCAAACCCAATGGAATCATCGGGAGCATTGAATCGATAACCGACAGGATTGATGACATCGTGCGATGTTGAGTAGGTTTGTATGTGGATGCCGGCAATGAGGAGCGTATCGCCGGGGTCAAATTCCTCTACGGGCAGGTGTGCGAGGTTTTCTTTGCATGAAAGGGTGCCCCTACTGGCAAAGAGGGGACCATGCCAGTGCTTGCACCATACATCGAGCCCCCTGATATGGTCTCCATGCTCATGAGTGATTACAAGAGCGGCGACGTTGTCTGCCGAGAGGCCAAGCTCCGCCATGCGTTTAAGTGTCTCGCGGCGGGACAGGCCGTTATCGATCATGATGAGCCCCTGAGGCCCCTCGACGAGTGCGCAGTTGCCTTTTGAGCCGCTGCCGAGGATATGAAGGTGCAGACGAGACATAAGATTCCAAAGGATACAATGGGTGCGGACGAATAGAGGAGGAAGCGAATGCCAACGGTATCTCAGCACTATGGGCATCATGCCGCGCCGAGGACGGATAAGAGCGCTCTGGCAACGCGACAGGCCGCTGCCCCCGTAGTGCTCATGGTATCAGGCGGTGCGGACTCGACGGCACTGCTCCTTATGGCTTGCACATCAAAGCTGGATATCCAGGACGGCCGCGGTGTCGCTCCCATTGCGCGCGAGCGTTTGCACGTGCTGCATGTGAACCATCATCTGCGCGGGGAGGCATCCGATGGCGACGAGGCCTTTGTACGTGACCTGTGTGCGCAATACGGCTTGCCGCTGTGTGTTGAGCATGCCTATTTTGATAACGAATCGGGCAATATCGAGGCTGCGGCCCGCGAGGTGCGCTACGCCGCAGCACGGAGATATGTTCGCGAACTTTGTGCCGAATCGGGCGCACCGCGGACGGCGGCTCGTATCTGCACCGCGCATACCTCGTCGGATCGCGCGGAAACGTTCTTGATGAATGCCATTAAAGGGTCGGGTCCCGCGGGTCTTTCGAGCATTCCGCGCCGTCGGAACATTGTGGTGCGCCCCTTGCTCGACCTCACGCATGATGAGCTCGTGAGCTATCTGCAGGTGCACGGTCAGCCATGGCGGGAAGATGAAAGCAACGAGGACGTTTCGTACCTGCGCAACTATGTGCGCCATCGGGTGATGCCGGTGGTGGCACAGCGCAACGCGAACGTCTGTAAGACAATTGGCGCCGCTTGCGAAATTTTGGGCGACGAAGACGCCTTTCTTTCCCAGCTTTCGGCACAGGCGTTTCGAAGCTGCTTGCGCAAGGAAGCGGCGGGCGCACTGGTGCTCGATGCACGCCGTCTTGCCGCCGCCGAGGTGGTGATTGCACGGCGTATCGTGCGGTTGGCGATTAAGCGCATCGATTCCGGCGCGCGACCGGAGATGCGGCATGTGGAGCGCGTGCTCGCCTGCGTCGCTGCGGGCTCGGGCTCGGTTACGCTTCCTGCGGGAATTGATGCCCGTGTGGAGTTTGGCATGTTGGCGCTCAAGGCCCCGGCGGCGCGCGAGGGCTTAGTAGCCGACTGGATTCCCGTTCCCGGTCGTCTGCCGCTGGGGGCGGGGCGTCTGCTGACAGCAGAGCCGATGGCTGTGGAGCCGGGGCGCGATATCGTGCACCGTGCCCGCGAGCTTGCTGCTGCCGGAGAGGTTGCGGCCTTGGTGGATGCGGCGGCCCTGGGGTTCGCCGACCGCGATAGCGAGCGGATGCTAGCCGGCTCGCGCGGGGAGATTCCCGCTGAGGCACGATTGGCACGCCTGTGGGTGGATAGCCCTGTGCCAGGAGATGTAATGTGTCCGTTGGGGATGGACGGCCGAAGCAAGAAAGTGTCAGACCTGTTGAACGAGGCGCGCATTCCTGTTTCAGACCGCTCTGGCGTACCCGTGGTAAGAACGGCTCCGGGAGGTGCCGTAGTATGGGTCGCGGGCGTTCGCGCGGACGAGCGTTTTAAATGCACGGCCGCAACGCGCGTGGCATATCTGCTTCGTGTGGTCGATGCGGAATAGCACTTCGCGCCAGCTATTCTGTGCGACGTTGACGGTATTCCCGCGCTGATGGTGTACGTGCTGGTACATATACCCCGTGCGCTGCTAGAATGTGTAGTTCGCGTCCATGCGGCGGTGTGTGGGCGATAAGCACAAGAAAGGGTTGTCATGGCTTCTCAACATCCGGATATCGAGAAGGTTCTGTTTACGCAGGAGGATATCGACGGTATCGTCTCTCGCTTGGGCGAGCAGATTACTCGCGACTACGCGGGTAAGGATCTGGTGCTGATTGCGGTCCTGCGCGGTGCCGTGGTCTTTATGGGGGACCTGATGCGCAAGATCGAGCTGCCGACCAACATCGATTTCATGGCTGTTTCGAGCTACGGCGACGGTGTGAAGTCCTCGGGTATCGTGCGTATCATTAAGGACCTGGATATCGACATCCGCGGTCGCGACGTGCTGATTGTCGAGGACATTCTGGACTCGGGTCTGACGCTCAAGTACCTGATGAAGAACCTCGAGAGCCGCAAGCCCGCCTCGCTGGAGGTCGCCGCCTTCCTGTGGAAGGACGTTGAGGACCGTACCTCGGCCATCACGCCCAAGTATGTTGGAACCCATTGCCCCGATGCCTTTGTGGTGGGCTACGGCCTCGACTATGCCGAGCGCTATCGCAACCTTCCGTATCTGGGCATTTTGAAACCGGAGGTTTATTCGTAAGATGCCCGACGACCGTAACGACAACAATTCCCAGACTCCCCGGGACCCAAAGATCCCGGGGATGCCCGGAGGCAAAAAGCCCACGCGTACGGGCTGGCTGTATTTTCTTTTGGCTTGCGCGCTTCTGGGTTACGCCTTCTTTAACATGGGCTCCGGCTTTGCCAAATCCAGCAATACCGTAAAGCTCGCGACGAGCGAGATGGTCAGCGCCATCAAGCAGGATCGCGTCGAAGATCTGACCTATACGGTTCAAGACGGAAGCGTGGCGGGTCATTACTGGAAGACGAAAAAGGACAAGGGCGATACGAGCGAGCTCAAGAGCTTTTCCTCGACCTATGTCGGTTCCGATTCGCTTGCCGAGCTCATGGCGGAGCACCCCGATACCAAGTACATCGTCAACACCAACGATCCCGATTTTTGGGGCGACTTGGCGATGAGTGTGCTTCCGACGATTGCCCTAATCGCCATCATGTTCTACTTTATGCGCCAGATGATGGGTGCCAACAACAGGAACATGCAGTTTGGCAAGACCAACGCCAAGACCAACGAGGCCACGCGCCCCAAGGTCAAGTTTGAGGATGTCGCTGGCGTGGATGAGGCGGTCGAGGAGCTCGAAGAGATTCGTGACTTCTTGAGCGACCCGGATCGCTATCGCAAGCTGGGCGCCAAGATTCCTCGCGGCGTGTTGCTGGTGGGCCCTCCGGGTACCGGTAAGACCCTGTTGGCCAAGGCCGTTGCCGGCGAGGCGGGCGTGCCGTTCTTTAGCATCTCGGGCTCTGACTTTGTCGAGATGTTCGTCGGCGTCGGCGCCAGCCGCGTGCGCGACCTCTTTAAGGAGGCCAAGTCCCAGGCCCCGTCGATTATCTTTATCGACGAGATCGACGCCGTAGGACGTCAGCGCGGAGCCGGCTTGGGCGGTGGCCACGATGAGCGCGAGCAGACACTTAACCAACTGCTGGTCGAGATGGACGGTTTTGAGGAGAGCGAGTCGGTTATCCTGATCGCTGCCACCAACCGCCCCGACATTCTGGATCCGGCACTGCTGCGTCCGGGCCGTTTTGACCGTCAGGTCACGGTTGACCGTCCGGACGTAAAGGGCCGCGAGCAGATCTTGCGCGTGCATGCCGAGAACAAGCCGATGGACGAGGACGTGAAGTTCGAGAAGCTCGCCCAGATGACCGTTGGCTTTACCGGTGCCGATTTGGCGAACCTGCTCAACGAGTCCGCGCTGCTTGTCGCTCGCCGTCATCGTTCCGTGATCTCGATGGACGAGGTCGAGGAGTCGATGGAGCGCGTGATTGCCGGACCGCAGCGCAAGGGTCGCGTGATGACCGAGGCCGAGCGCACCACGATCGCCTACCACGAGAGCGGGCACGCGTTGGTCGGTCATATCCTGGAGCACTCCGATCCGGTCCACAAGATCTCGATTGTCAGTCGTGGTCAGGCCCTGGGCTACACGCTGCAGCTGCCGCAGGAAGACCACTTCCTCAAGACCAAGAACGAGATGCTCGACGAGCTCGCCGTGTTCTTGGGCGGTCGCGTGGCCGAGGAGCTCATGTGCGATGACATTACGTCGGGCGCGAGCAACGATCTGGAGCGCGCAACCAAGATGGCGCGCGAGATGGTCACGCGCCTGGGCATGAGCGAGGAACTGGGTACGCAGGTTTTCGGTGAGGCGCAGCATCAGGTGTTCCTGGGTCGCGACTACGCCGATCATCAGGATTACTCCGAGGAGACGGCGCGCCGTATCGACATCGAGGTCCAGCGCATTATGCGCGAGGCCCATCGTCGTGCTGTCGAAATCCTGGATGCCCGTCGCGATCAGCTCGACCTGATGGCCAAGGTGCTGCTCGAGCGCGAGACTGTCGAGGGCGATGCCGTGAATGCCCTGCTCGATAACGAGTGGGATGCCTACCTTGAGCGCGAGGGCGATATCCTGACGGCCAAGGAGGAGCGCAACGCCAAGGCAGCCGGTATGCCGGTCAAGAAGCGTGCGCCTCGCATGAGTGAGGAGGAGCTGGCGGCCGATGCCGCGGCTTTTGCACAGGCGGCCATGCAAGAGGATGCCGAAGCCGCATCCGATGATGCCGGTGATGACCGTGCCGCCAATGCCGGCGCCGACACCGACGCCGACAAATAGCCTTTGTAGCGAAAGCCTCCGCGGGGAAACCTGCGGGGGCT
>CABSBK010000078.1 GCA_902475865.1 uncultured Collinsella sp. | reverse complement strand
GCCTTATCGCGCAACTCGCGGTGGAACGTAATCGCAAATCGGTGGGATTCATCGCGAACCTGCTTGATCAGATAAAGCGAAGCGGAGCCGGTCGGCAGCACGACGGGAGTCTCGTCCCACGGTACGAAAACCTCCTCATCGGCCTTTGCCAAGCCACAAACTGGTATATCGAGGCCGAGCGCCTCAAGTTGCTTAATTGCGGCGGTCAATTGCGGCTTGCCGCCATCGACAACGAGCAAATCGGGGCGCGAGCCAAAGCGCTCGTCCGCCATGCGCTCGGGAGCATAGCGACGCCCCAGAACCTCGGACATCGATACGAAGTCGTTCGCCTCGTCCAATTCGGCCTGAATTTTAAAGCGACGATACTGGCCCTTGTCAGCACGGCCGTTGGTACATACCACCATTGAAGCAACGGTAAAAGTGCCGTGCAACGTCGAGATATCGAAGCACTCGATGCGCAACGGCGGCGCAGGCAGCGCAAGCGCACTTTCGAGCTCCAGGAGCGCCCGATTGGTGCGATCGTCAGCATACCCCGTGCGCATCATGTAGCGCATGAGGGCATGGCGCGCATTTTTGGAAGCCATATCGAGCAGACGGTGCTTTTCGCCGCGCTGCGGCCTATGGAGATGGCAAGAGCGTTCGCGCTTGTCCGCAAGCCACTCCCCCAACGCTTCGGCGTCCTCAAGCTCGACAGAGAGATTGATTTCGGCTGGAATATCAGCCGTCTCGTCGTAATAGCGCTTAAGAAAGCCCGATTGAAGCTCTTCCTCGTCGACATCCAGGCCTTTATCGAGGATGAACTCACAAGTTCGAACCGTTCGGCCCTCGCGAACGACAAAGACACAGGCGGCAGAGATAGTCTCTTCGCGATAGAAACCGATGACGTCGATATCGACGCTCGATGGAAAAACGACCTGTTGGCGATCGTCCAGGCCCCTAATGACTTCCAGACGACGCTTGACGCGCGCCGCACGCTCAAAATCGAGCGTCTCGGCTGCCTCCGTCATCTCGGACGTAAGCTCGTCGACGACGTCCTTGCGATGGCCCGACAAGAAACGCTCGACACGCTTGACGTTCTTGGCATAGTCGGCAGGGGAAATCGCGCCGACGCATGCACCCGGCCCGCGCCCGACATGGTAGTCAAAGCAGGGACGTCCGTTTTGCGCGCAAATCATATTGACGATGTCTTCTTCGCCCTTATGAGATTCGACGATGCGGCGGCAGCGGCGCCATTCCGCACAGGATGCCGAGCAAATAGGAATGACCTTGCGTAGCGTATCGATGGTCTCACGCGCCGCACGGCTATCGGTATAGGGGCCAAAATAGCGCGTTCCCGGTTTATGACGCTCTCGCGTGTATTTAATAGCCGGAAACAAGTCGCTCTTGGTAATGGCGATAAAGGGATAGCTTTTATCGTCTTTGAGATCAACGTTAAAGTACGGATGGTACTGGCCAATTAGATTGCGCTCGAGCACCAATGCCTCGTGCTCGGTCTCCACCACGATATAGTCGAAGCTCTCCACCAGCTGCATCATGAGCGGGATCTTTTGACGCTCGTCCTGCAGCGTCACGTATTGACGCATACGGGCACGCAGGTTTTTCGCCTTGCCCACATAGATGACATCGCCCTTGGCATCTTTCCAAAGGTAGCAGCCGGGTTGCGTGGGAACGCGCGAAACCTGCTCGGCAAGTGTTGGAATGTTGTCGTGACCTGCCACGCGCACCTACTTGCGACGAAGCAACGCCGAGACCTCGGGCATCTTAAAGACGAAGGCGAGGCCAAAAGTTACAGCGAGCGAGATGACGCCTGCAACACAAACGTAGCCCAGGGTAATGAGGATCGAGCTGCCAAGCGCTCCGACAAAGTGCTCAAGTGCCCACATGACGCCGGCGCCCGCGGCAGCGCCCAAGCCACCGAACAGTAGGCCGAAGAAACCGCCATGCAGGATAGACTTGACCTGAAGGCCATGCAGACGACGGCGCAGCCACCACAGTGAGCATCCGACCAAGACCACGTAGTCAACGACGTACGAAAGCGCAATTGCCGGCATACCGTAGCCCAGCACCACGCCAAACAGCAGCACCGAACCGGCCTGACCGATAGCGGAGTACAAGCAATAGCGGCTATAAGGTTTCATATCGAGCAGGGCCGAGAAGCTCTTCTGCATCAGCACGACCACGCCGTAGAGCGGCAGGGAAAGTGCCAGATAGATAAGGAACTCCGACACCAGCGCCACACCGGATTCATCGAACTTGCCGGCGCAGTAGATCATGTTGAGCGGACGGGCGAAGACGATCAGATACATCGCAAACGGAATCAGGAAGAAGAGCATCTGGGCGACACCGCGCGAAATGCCCGTGCGGACGCTGTCGTAATCCTTCTCCTGCGCATCGTGAGAGAGTTCGGTATAGAGTGCCGTCGAAAGCGAGGCGGCGATCAGCGCATAGGGCAATGTGTACCACAGGCGCGCATATGCGATAACGGAAGGGCCGGTCTCGGGCTGCACCACAAGCGCGGCGGCATTAGTAATAGAGGTCGAGACAAACATGCACACCGTGGCGAGCAGCGTCGGGATACCAAGCGCGATCGTCTGTCGCAGTGCGGGGTCCTTAAAGTCGATATGGATATGAGGATGCACGCCGTGCTTGCCAAGCGCGGGAATCTGGCAGGCCATCTGGACAAAGACGCCGAGGGTCGTACCAGCTGCGATCAAGATAATACCGGCCTGCCCGCCAAATTGTGCAGACACGGGAGCAAAACCCATAAAGCTGGCGATGACGATGACATTGTTGAGAACCGGGGCAAACGTCGACCAGAAGTAGTCGCGGTGTGCGTTGAGAACGCCCGAGAACACCGAACCCAAGCCATAAAACAGAATTTGGATAGCAAAGAAGCGGAACATGAACGCAGCGGTATCCATGCTGCCGCCATCGCCCGAAAGGAACGACTGCGTCCAAATAAAGCCGGGAGCAAACACGGTGCCCAGCAGCGAGATACCGCCCAGCAGCAGAAGCAGAATACCGAGCAGGTTGCCGACATACTCGTTCGATGCCTCACGGCCCTGCTCGCGCCTCACGCCCATATACACCGGCAAAAACGCCGTAACGAGCATGCCGCCCATCACGAGCTCGTAGAGCATGTTGGGCAGGTTGTTGGCAACCTGATAGGAGGACGAGAGCAGCGACATGCCGATGGCGGCCGCCATGGCCCACGTGCGGATAAACCCGGTGACGCGCGACACGATGGTCAGCACGGTCATAAGGCCAGCAGAACGACCAACCGTGGAGTAGTCCGACGAACCCATATCGTCTACGTCGTCCTGAGAGTCCTCATAAACCTCATCTTGTGGCGGCAAATCGTCCACGACGGCAAAGGAACCGGTCATCGCAAAGGGATCGTCAACCAAAACGGCGTCATCGGCAGGTGCGACGTCATCGCTGATCGGCATGTTGTTACCGGATACGGCATCATCATCGAATATGGCATGGTCGCCAAACACCGTGTCAACTTCTTTGGCGGCGACGGTTCGAGCAGAAAACGACAGAGGGTCCCAGTCGTCATCACCGTCGATGGCCACGCCCTCGACGGGATCGGTCGAACCAAGCGGCGACCATTCGTCATCCGAAAGAAGCGGTTCGCCATCATCATGAGCCGCGGGCTTGGCGGAACGAGCGGCAGGAGCGCTCTGCGGTGTGCTCTTTCCCTGGGCTGCCATCAAAAACACCGCCGTCTCATCGGGACGCGGCACACGAGGAGCCTCGGAGGCGATCGGCTTCACGCTGGCGCTCGATTGAGCGGCGGCCAAAAAGACAGCCGTCTCATCGGGACGAGCCGAAGAAAGAACCGTACGGGGAAGTGCCGTGCCGGCACCGGCGGCACGCAAGTACACGGCCGTCTCGCCCGGGTCAGCGGCAGCGGACCAGGCGTTTCGAATCTCGTTATCGAACGAAGCGGCCTCGGGCGCGGGCGTCTGAGGAGCCGACCCTTTTGCAAAGTGAGCTCCGCGCTTTGATTCTTCCTGCGGCATCGCTCAGTCCTCTCTCGTGATCGGGGCAACCGTCGCCCCGCAAAATGCAACTAAGTCATCGGGAGCAAGCTCAAGCTGATAGCCGCGCTTGCCACCCGAGATAAAAATGGTATCCCAAAGGACGCATGTCTCATCGATCAGCGTCCGGAAGCGTTTTTTCATACCGACCGGGCTGCAACCGCCGCGGACATACCCCGTCGCGGCAAGCAAATCTTTGACATGCATCATGGTCAGCGACTTTTCGCCTGCGGCACGCGCGGCGGCCTTGAGGTCGAGCTCGTCGGCAACAGGAATGCAGCACACGACATGGTCGTTTGACGGCGTCGTGCAGACCAGGGTCTTAAATCCCTGACCGGGCTCCTCGCCAAGCTGCTCGGAAATCGCGACGCCCAGGCCCGACGATTCATCGCCATCGTCTTCGTACGTATGGAGAACATAGGAGATGCCTGCGCTTTCCAGCTCGCGCATCGCATTGGTTTTTGGCGTCTTAACAGCCTTTGCCATGGCACATCCTTTCCCTCGCAGAGCGACGCAAGGATTAAGTATAGGGCCAATTCCGTCGCATATGCCATCTCGACACACAGAAGCGCCACCGAATCAGATGGAATCGGTGGCGCGTCGGTACTAAAACGTCTCTTTACTGCGCGTCGAGCTGCGCCTGACGCTCACGGTCACGCTTGAGCAGCGGCGCCAAGAACTTGCCCGTGTAGCTCTGCGAACATGCCGCGACTTGCTCCGGCGTGCCCGAGACCACGACGGTTCCGCCGCCATTGCCGCCCTCGGGGCCCATATCGATCAGGCGGTCGGCAACCTTGATGACATCAAGGTTGTGCTCGATCACCAGAACCGTGTTGCCCGCATCGACCAGGCGCTGCAACACGTCGAGCAACTGGCGAACATCCTCAAAATGGAGGCCGGTTGTGGGCTCGTCCAAAATGTAGAACGTCTTGCCTGTCTGACGGCGATGAAGCTCCTTGGCGAGCTTCACGCGCTGCGCCTCGCCACCCGAAAGCGTCGTTGCCGGCTGGCCCAAGCTCACGTAGCCCAGACCCACGTCATATAGGGTCTGCAGTTTGCGCTTAATCTGCGGGATATTCCCAAAGAAAGCCAGTGCTTCGGTGACACTCATGTCGAGCACGTCCGAGATTGTCTTGCCGCGGTAGGTAACCTCGAGTGTCTCGCGGTTATAACGCTTGCCGCCACATACCTCACAGGGGACATAGATATCGGGAAGGAAGTGCATCTCGATCTTGATCTGGCCATCGCCTTTGCACGCCTCGCAGCGACCGCCGCTTACGTTAAAGGAGAAACGTCCCGGCGAGTAGCCGCGCGCCTTCGACTCCGGCGTGCTTGCAAACAGCGCACGCAGATCATCCCACAGGCCAATATAGGTCGCAGGGTTCGAACGCGGCGTGCGACCGATCGGTGACTGGTCGATATCGATTACCTTATCGATGCACTCAATGCCCTCAATCTTCTTGTACGGCCCCACGGGACGCGTCGAACGATGGATGGCATTCGTAAGCGCGGGCGCAATCGTATCGGTGACCAGGGAGCTCTTGCCCGATCCCGAAACACCGGTAACGACCGTGAGCGTACCGAACTCAATCTTGGCGGTAACGTTTTTGAGGTTATTAGCGCGGGCACCCGTGATCTTAAGACAGCCGCGGCCGGGCTTGCGGCGCTCATCGGGCACGCGGATCATCCGCTTGCCGGTCAAATAGGCACCCGTCATGGAATCGGGGCATGCCATGATATCGGCAGGCGTTCCCGCGGCGACCACGTGTCCGCCGTTAACGCCCGCACCGGGACCCATATCTATCACGTAGTCTGCAGCGCGAATTGTATCTTCGTCGTGCTCGACGACGATAACGGTATTACCGATATCGCGCAAGCGCTCGAGCGTCTT
>CABSBK010000077.1 GCA_902475865.1 uncultured Collinsella sp. | reverse complement strand
ACCACCAGCAGGCGGCAGGAGTCGCGCGGCTCGGCAGGAGCCTGGGCAATCAGTTCCTCAGGAAGGTTGTAATCAAAATCATCGGTACGCATAGACACGTCGGATACTCCTTATATAGCTAAAGTCCGCTCTACATCCTAGCAGGCTGACGTCCCAAAAGAACTACTTTTTGGACGCTTTCCGCTCGTCGCGGATGCGGGCGCGGTCCATGGCCGCCTCGACGGCCGAGAATCGGCAGCCGCAATAATTCTGCCGATACATGCCCAGCTCGCGCGAACGGCGTGTCGCCTCGGGGTAATACGGGCGAAAATCGCGAATGACCGGGACGAGCCCATGTGCCGCTGCCAAGCGCTCCAACACATCATTGCAGGTCTCGAACAGCTGATACGGCGAGACGGCGAGCGTCGTACCCACATATTCGAACCCGCGCTCCTGGGCCACGCGGCACGCCTCGACCAAGCGCAAGGCATAGCACGCGCGACAGCGACGGGGTCGATCGGCACCCAGCGGTGCCACGCCGGTCTCCCAGCGATCGCGGTCCTCCCCCGCCTCGATGAGCTCGATGTCGCCATCGGCACACCACCGACGCAGCTCGTCCAAGCGCCGCTGCCATTCATCGCGCGGTTGAATATTGGGGTTGGTCCAGCAAATCGTGGGCTCAAATCCCTCCTCGCGCAGCAGGCGAACCGGTTCAAGCGAGCACGGCGCACAGCAAGCGTGCAGCAACAACGGCTTCATCAACATCTCCTCCCCCGCAATGATTTTTTAATCCCCGTCCCAGAAAAATCATCCCAAAAGACTACCTTGCGAAAAAGCGCACGCCAAAGGACGTGTCCTCGCAGGCGACAATGCGGCGGTCGCGCAAAATGGTCCGCACGTAATACCAATCGCCCGCACAGCCCGACAAATGCAAGCCGGCCGCCAGGTAGCACAGCAGCGGATAGCCCGAAAACGCAAACCCCAGGGCAAACGCCGCCGTCACAACAACCGTCGGCGCCAGGCAAACTGCCACGTACCGCCGGCGCGAATAGACCACGCCCTCGGCGCAGGCATAGATCATCGCCGTCTCGCGATTCGCTCCAAAGGTCACCCTCGCGCCCGCAGGCGCCAGCAGCTTAAAAAACACACCGTGCACCAGCTCGTGCACGGCAAACGACGCCGCCGAAACCGCAGCCAAGCCGACAATCCAGCCCAAGACCGCCGTCCAGCCACCCGCGTCAGCCGCATCCAGATCCGCGGGCCCACCCAGCAGCATAAACACCGGCACCAGGCACACGGCAAATGCGCCAAGCACGGCCATCCCCCACACAAAGCAGGCGTGCAGAAAATCATCGTCTTCAAACGCATGTATGTTGGAAATCTCATTCATAGCATCTTAGGATAGCGCCCCTGCCACGTACCTGTCCGCATGTGCGATAATGTCGAACGATATGCACGAATTGACCACCGCGTCGCCAGGCCTTGCGCCCGGCCGCGCTCTCACCATATGCGAAGGAGTCCCATGGCATCCAAATACTCCATGAACGACCGTCCCAGCTGGCCTCGCCGCGCCATCGTTACCGCCGGCGAGCCCTACGGCAACAAGGGCCTTCACTTTGGCCACGTCGGCGGTGTCTTTGTCCCGGCCGACTTCTTCGCCCGTTTCCTGCGCGACCGTCTGGGCCGCGAGAATGTCATCTTCACCTCGGGCACCGACTGCTACGGCTCGCCCATCATGGAGAGCTACCGCAAGCTCAAGGAGAGCGAAGGCTACGACAAGTCCATCGGCGAGTGTGTCGAGTCCGGTGGCGGCCGCGGGGCCGCGGCCCTCAACAACTACAACGTGGGCTGCGATGTCTACGGCGGCTCGGGCCTTGAGCCGGCTGCGCAGATTCACAACGAGGTGACCGCCGAGATTATCGAGCGCCTGCACGAGCAGGGCACTATCTCCAAGCGTTCCACGCTGCAGTTCTACGATGCCAAGGCCGGCACGTTCCTCAACGGCCGCCAGGTAATCGGCCGCTGCCCCATTCAGGGCTGCAAGTCCGAGAAAGCCTACGCCGACGAGTGCGACCTGGGTCACCAGTTTGAGCCCGAGGAGCTCATCGCGCCCAAGAGCCAGCTCACCGGCGAGGTACCCGAGCTGCGCCCGGTCGACAACCTCTACTTCGACCTGCCGGCCTACCTCGACTTTATGAAGACCTACACCGCCAAGCTCGCCCAGAACCCGCAGGTTCGTTCCGTGGTCTCCAAGACCATGGAGGAGTGGCTGCTGCCGGCACAGCTCTATATTCAGAACAAGTTCCGTGAGGCTTTCGACGCCGTCGAGGACCAGCTGCCCGAGCACACTGTGCTGGAGCCCGAGGGCAACAAGAGCAGCTTTACCGTCACCTTCCCCAGCTGGAAGGAACGCGATGACGCCCACGCGGTGCTCGCCAACGGCGGCGTGCGCTTCCGCAGCGGCAAGGCGCTCGTGCCCTTCCGCATCACCGGCAACATCGACTGGGGCGTTCCGGTGCCCGAGGTCGACGGCGTGAACGACGTCACCTGCTGGTGCTGGCCTGAGAGTCTGTGGGCGCCCATCAGCTACACCCGCACCGTGCTTGCACGCGATGCCAAGGCCGCCGGCGTGACCGAGGGTGTCGCCGCCCAGGATGCCGCCCTCATGGGCGAGCCCGCCGCCGACTCCACGCAGGTCCCCGCACCCACCTACCAGCACAGCTCGCTCGACTGGCGCGACTGGTGGTGCTCTGACGACGCTCAGATCTACCAGTTCATCGGCCAAGACAACATCTACTTCTACTGCATCGCGCAGACCGCCATGTGGGAGGCCCTGGGTTGGGACCTTACGCAGAGCACCGTCAGCGCCTGTTATCACCTGCTCTACATGGGCAAAAAGGCCAGCTCGTCCTCGCAGACGCCTCCCCCGCCGGCAGACGACCTGCTCAACCACTACACCTGCGAGCAGATGCGCGCGCACTGGCTGTCGCTCGGCCTATCCGAGAAGCCGGTGAGCTTTAGCCCCAAGGCATACGACACGCGCGTGACCGGCAAGGACAAGGACGGCAACGAGGTGCGCGCCTGCGACGACAAGCGCGTCATCGATCCGGCCCTTAAGGAGAGCGCTCTCTTGACCGGCGTGTTCAACCGCCTGGCCCGCAGCTGCTTCTACGGCGTCGCCGTCAAGGAGGGCGACGAAAGCCCCTATCGCAACGGCTGCATTCCCGCCGGTGCCGCCTCTGCTGCCGTGGTCGAAGCCGCCGAGCAGGCAGCTCTCGCCTTTGAACAGGCCATGTACAAGTTCGAGACGCACCGTGCGCTCGCCGTGTGCGACGACTACCTGCGCGCCGCCAACAAGCGCTGGAGCGATGCCTCCAAAGCCGCCAACAAGCTCGAGGGCGAGCCAGCCAACGCCGCCATGAAGCAGGCCCTGGTCGACGCCTTTACCGAGCTGCGCGTGGCGACCGTGCTCATGCACGGCATCGTTCCGGCCGGCTGCGAGCTCATCTGCGAGTACTTCGACGTCGATCCGGTCGCCTTCTTTAGCTGGGACAACATCTTTGCCTCCACGGACGAGTTTGTGGAGAGCCTGGGCGAGAAGCCCGGCGAGCACCGCGTTAAGCCGCTGCCCCCGCGCTTCGACTTCTTTAGCAAGCACGAGAGCCAGTACTAAAGCACGCCAGCAGCAGCGTACCCGGAAAGTAGTCAAATTGGGACGGGAAGGAAAGACGGATGTCCAAGCCGCGTCGTCGTAAGCAGAAAAAGCAGGTTAAGCCCGAGCTCAAGCTCAGGCAGTTTGCCGCCACCGAGCTTTCCGACCAGCTTGCCGCCCTTCCCTGCGCCATCGACCTGCCGCGCTTTATGGTCGACACGATTGCTGGCGCCTATACGCCTGCCGATGCCGAGCTCGTGATTGAGGGCTTTGGCGCCGCAGCCACGCGCCCGGTCACGCTGCGCGCCAACACGCTCAAGGCGACCGCCGAAGACATCGCCGCCGCGCTCGACGCAGCCGACATCGCCCACCGCCCCGTTGCCTGGTACCCGGATGCCTTCATCCTGCCCGAAGCCCAAGTTTCCGACCTGTGGGACCTCGACATCTACCGTGACGGCAAGATCTACCTGCAGAGTCTGTCGTCCATGATGCCTCCTTTGGTGCTGGGCGCGCAGGCCGGCGAGGATATCTTGGACATGTGCGCGGCCCCCGGCGGCAAGACGACGCAGATCGCCGCCCTCACCCAGGGCCAGGCGCACCTCACCGCCTGCGAGATGAGCATTCCCCGCGCCGAAAAGCTCGAGGCCAACTTGGGCCGCCAGGGCGCCAAAAACGTGCCCGTCATGCGTATTGACGCGCGCGAGCTTGACGAGTTCTTCCGCTTTGACCGTATCCTGCTCGACGCCCCCTGTACCGGTACGGGCACCGTCATCAGCGGCAACGAGAAAAGTCTGCGCGGCCTTACCGAGCAGTTGCTCGTCAAATGCGCCCGCTCGCAGCGCGCGCTTCTGGACCGCGCCATGGGGGCCCTCAAACCGGGCGGCACGCTGGTCTATTCGACGTGTTCGATCTTGCCGCAGGAAAACGAGGACGCCCTGCAAGAGGCCCTCGACAAGCACATGGACTGTGAGCTCATCCCCCTCGACGGCACGCCGAGTGAAAGTGAAGCGCGTCGCACACAGGATACCGGCGACAAGCCGCATATCGAGTGCAACGCCCTTACCGAAGCCATTGCCGCGGGTCACATCTCGGCCATTGCCAACGGCATGCCAGGCACGCTGACCATTCCGCCCAGTCGCGACTTTGAGGGCTTCTATATCGCCCTGGTCCGAAAACGCAGCTAGCGCACGGATTCAAAACTCAACAAGCTATCGCCGTGCGCACTTGTCCTGCTGGTCCTTATGCCGCGCAAGCGCTTCACGCTCCTTGCGCTCGGCCTTTTTGCCCTTAATGGCCGTAACCACAAAGTAGATGACCGCGGCGGCAACGATTGCGCCCACGCATAGGCCAATCGAGCCCAACATTGCCGAAAATTCCATACCGCGTCACCTCTCTTTTGCATACGGGACATTCAAGATAGCACCTCGATTCCCGCCACCACAGCTCCTTCACGTTCGCCGGCCCTTCAGTCTAACGGATGGCGCAGTGGGGAAAAATCAACTCGTCAAACGATTTAGCACTCGCAACGCCGGTCGTACACTGCCGACCGCAGAACATAGAAATGGACCGCCATGGATTCTCTCAACGATTTGAACGAGCGCGTCGACGCCTTTGTCGGCACCAGCTCCTTCGAGACGCCTGCCGCGACTAACGACCAAGCCCCCATCGATGTTCCCGCCGAGGTTCACGAGGACATCGTCGCCTCGGTCGACTTCTCCGAGGTTGAGCTTGCAGACGAATTTACCGAGCCCCAGGTGGCCGTAACTCCCAACGGCCTTTTGCCCATGGAGCCGCTGCCCATCGACGGGCGCCTGCGCAAGGCGGCCCTCCGCATGCCCGATGAGATCGAAGAGGCCAGCGGCTTTACGCTCTTTGGCCGCCGCATCAAATCGCTCATCTACACCACCGACGTGGCGGTCATCCGCAATTCCAATGCCGATGCCGTGTTTGCCGTCTACCCCTTCACGCCGCAGCCCGCCATTACGCAGGCGCTGCTGACTGTTGCCGAGTGCCCGGTCTTTGTGGGCGTTGGCGGCGGCACCACCACCGGCAAGCGTTCCGTGCAGATGGCAGCCGTCTCCGAGATGCAGGGCGCGGCGGGCTGCGTGGTCAATTCCCCCGCCACTGCCGAGATGGTCGAGCACATCACCAACATCGCCGACATCCCCGTCATCGCCACGGTCGTTCGCTGCGACGACGATACTCACGCCAAGGTGCGCGCCGGAGCAAAGATCCTCAACATCGCGGCCGGTAAGAACACGCCCCAGGTCCTGCGCGAGCTGCGCGAACACTATCCCAACCTGCCGCTCATCGCACCGGGCGGCAAGACGCCCGAGAGCATCCGTGAAACCATCGCCGCCGGCGCCAACGCCATCATCTGGACGCC
>CABSBK010000076.1 GCA_902475865.1 uncultured Collinsella sp. | reverse complement strand
GATGTCATCACATCGACCCGGTCGCTAAAGCGGCGCACGAAATACTCCAGCGCTGCCGGCTGCTCCGTCTCGGGCGTTTGAAACGCAATCTTAATGACATCCTCGTCAATGTCCTCGGGACGGTCGACCACCGCCACATCGCAATGGACCTCGTAACGCAAATGGTCGATGAACGCATCGTTGCCGCTTATGGTGTAGAGGTGCCCCTCGCAGGAAAGGGTCACGTCGGCATGGGGGTAGGCGACCACGGCATTCGCGATATCCATCGCCAAGTCACGCCCCATAGAGCGCTTGACGACGGCATGCCCCTCGCTCATCACCAGGGCTCCGTTTTCGCACACATAGGCGAGCTCATCGGCCACCGGGGCAAACAGATAGCGCAAGCTCGCATATTGACGGCCGCTCGCCGGCATAAACACAATACCGCGATGATGCAGCTCATTAATGAGCTCAAAGGCCTCGGGGCGTGGCTCGCGCTCCCCAGGATGTAGCAGCGTACCATCCAAATCACAGGCGATCAGCTTGATTCCCTCAAGACCCATATGTTCCCCCAAAGCATCTCATCAACAGCAAGACGGACTTTGAATAGTTGCCTCTCAAAGTCCGTCTTACGCATACGCACGCTAGCCGCGCGCCTTCTTTACGATCGTAAAGTCGGGAGCCATACATACAACGGCATCCGCCGCGCTCGACGCAAAGCGCCGGTCCGCATCGAGTTCACGGGTAACCACCGAGAGCCGAACACCCTCGACACCCCGGAGCATGCGGCCCAAAACCGGCTGCAGCGGCGTATACATGCGCACGGTATGCTCGTCCGAGTCGCCCCGGAAGAGCGGTGCGTGCATGTTGCCGATCTCCCAGCATACATGCGCAAGCGCGATCGGGTCCATGCGGTCGACTTCGACCAGATAGACCTCGGCACTGCGCAGGCGCACGACAACCGCCACGGGCACCACGCCCGAACGGTCAATGGCGAGCACGTCGCCATCGGCAAGACGACCGCCGTCGGCAGCATCCAGCCGAACATCGACCGTGCGCCCCAGCTCCGTCACGCCCACAAACGCGCATACATCAGCCTGGTCCCAATCGAGCAGTAGCTCATCGACCTCAAAGACACCGCCCAGCTCCCGGCGAAGCAAAAGCTCATAGGACGGGTCGTTGAGATTTCCGAGGCACGCTGTCGAAACCAGATTCGCAGGCATAGCCTAGTCCTCGACCTCGACGAGCTCGATATCAAAGTTGAGGTCCTTGCCGGCCAGCTCGTGGTTGGCGTCGAGCGTCACGGCCTCGGGCGTCACGTCAATGACGACGGCGGGGACAGGCATGCCGCTCGGCGTGGACAGGAAGAGCTTCATGCCCTTCTCGATCTGCTCGATGTTGGGAACCTGCTCGGCCGGGAAGGTCAGAACCATCTCGGGGTTGTGCTCGCCGTAGGCATCGGCAGCAGGAATGTGCACGGTCTTCTTCTCGCCCACCTGCATGTCGACCACGGCGGCGTCGAAGCCCTTGATCATCTGGCCGGCGCCGCAGGTGAACTCCAGCGGCTCGCCGCGATCGTAGGAGCTATCGAACTGCGTGCCGTCGTCGAGCGTGCCGCGATAATGGGTCTTGACCTTCTTGCCCTGGTTGGACATGCTAACCTCCATAATAAGGGCGGCGCACAACGCGGGCCGCCATGAACATATGGCGCTAACTATACCCTAGTCATACAATTCAATGACAGTTTGCAAAGAAACGCTGCAACCGGAGGAACCATGGCATATCCCGTATTTGACCTACACTGCGACACCGCCGACCGCATCGGCTGGGCCACGCTCGATCTCGACCTGCGCTTTACCGCCGGCACCGACGGTTATTTCCCCGGCGACGAGACACATCCGCAGGATTTCGACCTCATCGAGGGCAACGCCTGCGCCATCTCGCTCGCAAAGATCGGCAACACGCCGTGGGCACAGTGCTTCGCCACGTTTGTCCCCGACGAGATTCCCACCGCCCACGCCGCGCGCTTCCAGGCGCAAATCATGGCGCACATGAGCGGCCAGGCCATGCTCAACCACGACCGCATGGTCAACGTACGCAGCACCGCTGACATTCGCCCTGCACTCAAAGACGGCAAGGTCGCTTGCATCCACACCATCGAAAACGCCACGTTCTTTGCCGAGGACCCCGCGCTGATCGAGGTGCTCAAGAGCTTGGGCGTACTCATGTCATCACTCAGCTGGAACGCGCAGGGACCGCTCGCGAGCGGACACGATACCCACGCCGGCCTCACCGCCGCCGGCATCGAGGCGCTTACGCAGATGGAGCACGCCGGCATGGTACTCGACGTCTCCCACCTCAACGATGAGTGCTTTGACGAGGTTGTCGCCCACGCCACGCGTCCCTTCGTCGCCAGCCACTCCAACTCCCGTGCGGTTTGCGGCGTCAAGCGCAACCTCACCGACGACCAGTTCCGCACCATTCGCGACATGGGCGGTATCGTCGGCCTCAACTACTGCAGCGAGTTCCTTTCCAACGGCGCAACCGACAAGACCGCCGCAGACGTCACCTTCGACCAGCTGGCGGCACATATCGAGCACTGGCTCGACCTGGGCGGCGAGGACGTCATCGCGCTCGGCGGCGACTGGGACGGTGCCACGGTGCCCGCTTTCCTCTCCGATGCCAGCAAGATGCCCGAGTTCCAGAACATGCTCTCCAAGCATTTTGGCAAGACCGTGATGCAAAAGCTCTGCAGCGACAACGCGCTTGCCTTCTTTGAGCGTTATTAATTTCACATCCCTTGAGCGGGCCGGCATGCCGAACGGTCGACATGCCGGCCCGTCCCCAATCTGAAGGACCGCTTTTGACGCAGCAGTTTACGATTTCCGTACCCCGACTGGATGGGACGCCCATCCCCGTCGTCGTTACCAAAAAGTGCGTCAAGAACTTCAACCTACGCGTCACATCGAGCGGTGAGGTCCACGCCAGCGCGCCGCTCGGCGCCAGCCGCGAGCGTATCGAAGCGTTTGTGAAGCGCAACAGCGCCTGGATTATCAGCCGACTTGCCCAGCGTGAGCAACGTCAGGCGACGGTGCGAGAGTCACTCAGTCCCTCGTCCATCATTGCACTTTGGGGCAAGCCCATCACGGTACAGGATGCACTCGATTACAACTTTGCATCACCCACACCGCGACCCAAACAGGCCACCTTCGCAAGTTTTATGGGCACCAATGAACCGGACGAAGGCCCACAGGCCAAGCGGCACGCAGCCCTCGACGGCCTAACGTCCGACGAGCTCCAAGTCCATATCGACCAGCTCTATACCTCCGAGGTCACATCGGCGCTACGCGATATTGTGCACGCATACGAAATCGCAATGGGTGTCGCCGTTTCCCGCGTTTCCGTACGCAGCATGAAAACGCGCTGGGGCTCGTGCACGCCCAAAACCGGCGCCATTCGCATCGCACGCGAGCTTGCCACCTACCCCGTCGAATGCCTCGACATGGTTGTCGCCCACGAGCTCGTCCACTTGCTCGAGCCAAGCCACAATCAGCGGTTCCACGCCTTGCTCGACACGTACTGCCCCAACAATAGAGCTCTGTCGCAGCGGCTCAAAAAACCGCCCGCCAACGAGCTCTAGCGTCGGCTAGCGCACACGCTCGATCTCGACGCCGCAGCTTGCCAGGGGAAGACCGACGGGCGCCCAAGGCTTATCGAGCTTAACACGCACGCCAAGCAGCAAGGGGTAACGACGTAGCAGCATCTGGGACACACCCTCGGCTGCAGCCTCGATGAGCTTAAACATATGCTCGCGCAAATAACCATCGACATCGTGGCACACCGAGCCGTAATCAATAGAGGCATCCAGGTTATCGTGCTCCCCCGCCGCGCGCAGGTCGGCATAGAGTACCAAGGACACGACAAACTTCTGCCCCAGGGCGTTCTCCTCGGGATACACGCCGTGGTTGGCAAAGACCTCGAGACCGTCGATAGCAATGCGGTCGGCATGGCGCAGGTCGTCATAGCTCACATGGGGTACCGCCGTAGCAGCAGAAATGTCGCCCCTGCCACGACGGGCAAGCTCGGCACCCTCGGTCTTGGTTGCATTCTCGGGCAGCTTTTTGTTAGTCATCGCGATCGTCTCCTTCGTTTAGAACCCCGACTGCGCACACCAACTACACGCGAATCGACAGGTTCTTTTTATCATCGCTCCAGTTGCAGGCATTGCGCGCAGGGCATGCAAAGCAGGCGCGCGACGCTTTGTCGGCTGCATAAAGCAGACGCTCAAGCGGCTGGCTGTTCACGCGCAGCTTTCGATGGCCCAGGATGGCCGTCTTAATGGCTGCGGCATCTGCCGGCTCAAACGCCACGTCTTCGGGCATGCCGCCGAGAATCGCATCAGCGACGCGCTCGCTTGCAACATCATGGGATATACCCGATTCATACTGTTCATCTTTGCCGATATCGTGAAGAAGTGCCGTGGCATAGATGACCTCGCGGTCAAATCCGAGCTGCTCCTCAAGATTCTTGATCCACATAATGCGAGCGACATCGAGCAGATGGTCAATACGGTGGCGGCAGAAGATACGCCCCGATTCCAACTGTGCAATGTTGCCCAGGTGCCGCCGGAACAGGCCGTTGGCACAGATGTAATCGATACGAGGCATGGCACCAAAGGGGGCTAGGCCCGAAGCCATAAAGCCGCGACGCGGCGTCCCCTCATCGGTCTTCGATGCAAAGTCGTTGACGACTCTCATGGTTAGCGGTCCAGCATCCGAAAGAATCGCTCCTCGAGCGATGGATCGGTCTCAAAGACACCGCGACGAGCAAGCGTTACGGTCTTGGCACCGGGCTTTTGCACGCCGCGCATGGTCATGCACATATGCTCGGCTTCCATCAGTACAATCGCTCCTTGGGGAGCAAGATACTCCATGAGAGCATCGGCAACCTGCGCACACAGCTGCTCCTGCAGCTGCAGACGGCGGGCATAGACCTCAACCGTGCGGGCGAGCTTGGAAAGCCCTGCGACACGGCCGTTGGGGATATAGCCAATGGCAGCCTTGCCGTAAAACGGCAGCAGATGATGCTCGCACAGCGAGTAAAACGTAATGTCGCGCTCGATAACCAAATCGTTTGAAGCGACGGCAAAGGTTTTGGACAGGTGCTCCTCGGCACTCTGGTCCATACCGCCGGCGATCTCACCATACATACGGGCAACGCGAGCCGGGGTCTCCAGCAGGCCCTCACGAGTTGGGTCCTCGCCTATGCCCTCAAGCAACAGCTTAATGGCGGTCTCGACTTTTTCCTGATCGACCATCTGGGCCTCACTTTTCCGATTTTGCGTTCGCGCTATGGTACCACGCCCTCCGGCATCGGCCACAAGCTACATAGTATGGGTCGAATAGACCGGATCGTCCCGCCAAAGCTCCACGGCGTCGCAAAGCGTAACGTTCTCACGCTCGGCACGGGCACGCGTGGCGTTCATATCAATCACGCGCTGGTTGCTCGAGCCCCTAAAGCGCAACGAGATATCGTACAGGTCCTGAACAAACGGGCCGTCCACCAGCATGTCGAGGCAGGCAAGGATACGGTCCGTCACCTCGGTATGGTGACGACCGCCCGGCATAAGCTCCTCGAGCACGTCACCGGTAAAGCACCAAATGGTCTTCCCCGACTCCACAGGATAGGCCGCACGCACGCGTTCGATAAAGTCAACGAGACCCGCCTGATTCTCGGGTTCCATGGGCTCGCCACCCAGAATCGTCAGGCCATCAATAAAGGGATGGTCAAGACTGTCGATAATCTTGTCCTCGACGGCACGGTCGAACGGTTCACCCGCGGCAAAGTCCCACGCGACGGAGTTAAAGCAATTCTTGCACCCACGACGGCACCCACTCACAAACAGAGAAGTACGAACACCTTCCCCATCAGCAATGTCGAAATACTTAATGTTCGCGTAGTTCATAGGTAACTCTCCCGGGAGGCCGGGACATATCATCCCGTCCTCAAACATTCTCGGCCTGCGGCCTGCGAAACTGCGGGCGGGACGATAT
>CABSBK010000075.1 GCA_902475865.1 uncultured Collinsella sp. | reverse complement strand
GTCAAGGGCATGGAGGAGCTTGCCCAGGAGGGTGCCATCCAGATCTTCCGCGAGCTGGGTGCCGGCATGGAAAGCGTCATCGTGGGCGTGGTCGGCGTGCTGCAGTTTGAGGTGCTCGAGCGCCGTCTCAAGGCCGAGTACCGTGTTGAGGTTCGTCGCCAGCCGCTGCCCTATACGGACATCCGCTGGATCCAGAACGACCCCGACACTATTGATATCCCGGGCCTTTCGCTCACGCGCGACTGCTGCTGTTCACGAGCCCGTGGAACGTGGATTGGGCAACCGACCACAACCCCGACCTGATCCTGTCGGAGTTTGGCAACGTAGCCTTTTAACGTATCGGCGCGGTGGTCCTGCGGGGCTGCCGCGCCGTTTGCTTGCCTTATGCCGTGTGAGCGGCTATTATACCCACCGTCGTCTCAAGACCGGGGCGTCCGAGCAGTTCGGGTCCGATATCCTGCTCGTTAAACCTAAAACCAAAGGAGTACATAATGATCAAGAAGGTCATGGAGGACTACAAGGTCCTGTTGCGGAGCATTCCCGCGGCAACGGTTTCGCTGTTTTTCGTGAGCGTCATCATGATGAACCTGCTGGCCAACAAGGAGCTTATCAGCCTGCCGTATCTGGCACTCGATTGCGGCTTTGTGGTGAGCTGGGTTTCGTTTTTGTGCCAGGACATGATCTGCAAGCGCTTTGGCGCCAAGGCATCCATCAAAATCTCTATTCTCGCACTGGCGGTCAACCTTGCCGTGAGCCTGTGCTTTTGGGCATGCTCGCTCACGCCCGGCATGTGGGGCGCCTACTACGACACGGGTATGATCGAGGTCAACACCGCTCTTAACGCCACCATCGGCGGCACCTGGTACGTGGTGCTGGGCTCTTCGCTGGCAATGCTCGTTTCTGCCGTGGTTAACTCCACGCTCAACCAGTCGCTCGGTCGTATGCTCAAAAAGAATAACTTTGCGAGCTTCGCCTTCCGTTCCTATGTGTCCACGGGCGTTGGCCAGTTTATCGACAACCTGGTCTTTGCCATTGTGGTAAGCCACACGTTTTTTGGTTGGACCTGGGTGCAGGTCCTTATGTGCTCGCTGACCGGCGCTGTTGCCGAGCTGCTGTGCGAGGTCTTCCTGAGCCCCGTGGGCTACAAGGTCGTGCGTGGCTGGGAGCGCGAGAATGTGGGCGCCGAGTACCTCGAGCGTCACGCAACCGCCTAAGGAGCAAGTATGCGGGTTTTGGTCACGGGCGCTTCGGGCGGTATCGGAGCCGCATGCGTGCAGCGCTTTTTGGACGAGGGTCACGAGGTCGTGGGCTTTGATCTGCTGCCGGCGGCGATCGAACACGAGCGCTACCGCCATCTGATTGTTGATGTCCGCGAGCCGGGCTCGTTTCCAGGCGACCTTGAACCCCAAGTGATCGTGAACGTTGCCGGTACGCAGGATTCGGCCGACGATATCGCCGCCAACCTGTGTGGCACCATCAACGTGACCGAGCGCTACGCCTTTGTGGGGGAGGGGCTCGCCGCCAAGCCTGCGCCGGCTATCAAATCCGTGGTCAATGTGGGGTCGGCGAGCGGGCATACGGGATCGGAGTTTCCCGCCTATGCTGCCAGCAAGGGCGGCGTTATCGCCTACACCAAGAACCTTGCAAACCGCCTGGCACCGCAGGCCATCGCCAACAGTGTGGACCCGGGCGGCGTTATCACGCCGCTCAACCGTTGCGTGATGGAAGACGAACACCTGTGGAACCAGATTATGGAGCTCACGCCGCTTAAACGCTGGGCCACCGCCCAAGAGATCGCCGAGTGGATCTACTTTGTGGGCGTGACCAACCGGTTTATGACCGGGCAGAGCCTGCTGATCGATGGCGGCGAGGCCGGCATCCACGAGGCCATCGCCAATTATGAGGGCGCGTTTTTGATGTATCGATTTTTAGCTGAGGCAAGTCCAGTTGACGGGGGCCGAGTCGTGCTGTTCGAGTAGCCGATTGGCAGCGGAGAAGGGGCGCGACCCCATAAAAGCGGGGAGTTCTGCCGTGGCACGGTTGGCCGAAAGCGGCGAGGGGTGCGTAGAGGCCAGGCAGAACTTGCCGGTTGCCTTGCCCGCGCCGATTGCGGCGAGCTTGCCTTCGACCATCTGCTGGGCAAAGCGGCCCCATGCCAAAAAGACTACCGGCTGGGGCAGCTGGCAGCAGCGTTCGATAACGTAGTCGGTGAGCGTGCTCCAGCCCAGCTTGGCGTGCGAGTTCGCGGCATGCTCGCGCACGGTGAGCGTAGTGTTGAGGAGCAGGACGCCCTGTTGTGCCCATGGTGTTAAATCTCCCGTGGCGGGAATGGGGCAGCCCAGATCGGCTTTGAGCTCCTTATAGATGTTGCGCAGGCTCGGCGGCAACTTGGTTTGCGTCGCGGGGACCGAGAACGACAGCCCCATTGCCTGGTTGGGTCCGTGATAGGGGTCTTGACCCAAGATGACAACCTTGACCTGGTCGGCCGGCGTGTAGGCGAAGGCATTGAGGATGTCGTCTTGTGCCGGGTAGATGGTTTGCTCGGCACGCAAAAGGGCGATGCGCTCGAGCAGCTGGTTCGTAGTGTCACGTACCGGCTGCGGCGCATCGCCCAACCAAGTTGCTATGTTGCGGTCGCGGGTCGCGGCGTCCATGGGGCTCCTTTACGTCAGATGCTCTGTTGACATCTATTGTAAAGGCGCACCGGTTGCCTTTATGCCACGGCTGTATGAGGAGTGGGGTCTACGAGACGTGCTCGGGCGCTCCTGCCATGCGAGCCTGTCCATGTGCGCGAAGGTGCGGAAGTTCGACGGTTGCCACCATGACGCCGGTGAGGATGAGGGCGGCGCCAAAGAAGGCGATGGGGCTGAGGACCTCGCCGACCAGGAAGAACGAGAAGACGGCGGAGCATACCGGCTCGAGCGAGAAGGCGAAGCCGGTGGTCTCGGCAGGCACGTGGGGCTGCACGAGCGTTTGGGTGATAAAGCCATAGGCAGAGCAGATGAGTGCGAGCGCGACGACAACGACAATCTCGCTAGGCGTGCCGGGAAGCGTGAAACCGCCAAAGGTGAATGCGGCGATACCCGAGAATAAGCCGCCGAAGCCCAGCTGCCAAACGCCCAGAGCAAGCGGATCGACTTCCTCGACAAAGCGCTTGGCCACGATAATGTGGCTGGCATAGATAAAAGCCGAGAGCAGCATGATGAGCGCGCCCGGGTTCAGGCTGGTGAAGTCGGCGCCCGAGAGCAGCAACATACCGCAGGTGACGATGGTAGTGCCGACGAGCACTTTGCGTTCGGGGGCGCGGCGCAGCAAGGCGGCGTTGGCAAACGGCACGATCACGACCGTCAGGCTCTGCAAAAAGCCGGCAGTGGAGGCAGAAGTGAGGCTAGAGCCCAAGCACATGCAGGTGAGCTCGGTTGCCATAATGGCGCCGATGATGGCGGCGCGGACCATAAGGTCACGGTTGATGCGCAACGCGTGCTTGTGGAAGAGCAGCAGACAAGCCGCAAAGGCGATAATGCAACGCAGCGCAACGATGCTCGTGGCGTTCATGCTGTCCATGCCGATCTTCATGAGAGGGTACGAAAAGCCCCATGCGACGGGAACGGAAAATGAGAGCGCGATTGCTTTTTTGCGATCCATGGGACTCCTTTTGTTACAGAACGGTTTCGCAAAAAGGATTCTGCTCCCAGATGTGGATGTAGTAAAGCGAATGTATCTTCAGTATGATTAAGAAATACTAATGTTGGCAGAAAAAGCCCTGGCAAAACGTTTTACAGCTACATCGATGTGGAGGCACGATGGCATCGCGGTATCAGATTGTTTGTATGGTGGTCGATTGCGGCAGCCTGAAACGTGCGGCGGACGAGCTGGGCTATACGCAAAGTGCGGTGAGCCAGGCCGTCAAGGCGCTCGAGCGCGAGCTGGGCACCACGATTATCGAGCGCGGCAAGCAGGGTGTGTCGCTTACGCGCGACGGCAAGCAGTACCTGCCGTATTTGCGCCAAATCGTAACTGCCGAGGCCGAGCTCGAGGGCAAGCGCCAGGAGCTGCTGGGGCTCTCTTCGACTGATATTCGTATCGCGACGTTTACCAACGTGAGTCGAACCGTGTTGCCACGTGTGATCCGCGACTTTGGGGCCCTGCATCCGGGCGTGCACTTTACCCTCAAGCAGGGCGATTACACGCGCAACGCTCAATGGGTGCACGATGGCGTGGTTGATTTTTGTTTTACGGCACGCGGATTTACCGCTGGGCTCGAGAAGCGCGTCGTCTATCACGACGAGTTGGTGGCATTGTTGCCGGCCGCGCATCCGCTGACGGCAAGGGAAAAGGTGACACTCGCCGACCTGGCGTCCGAGCCGTTTGTGCTGCTGGATGAGGGCGAACAGAGTCTGGTGCTCGATGCATTCGCAGCGCATGGGCTGTCGCCGCACGTGACGAGTGAGGTGACCGACGACTACACCATCATGGCGATGGTGGAGGAGGGCCTAGGCGTGAGCATGCTCTACCGTCGTACTGTGGAGGGCATGCGAGCCGATATTCGTGTGCGGCCCATCGTGCATGCCCCCTCGCGCGACGTGGTGGCCGCCTGGCGCAGCTGGGACACCATGCCCATCGCCACGAGGCACTTTATCGACTATATGAGCTCGCATATTGTCAATTAATGGCTGGCGTGGCGTTGAGAGCGGTGTTTAGCGGGTTGTCGCTTTGGCTTGGGTGGCGCGATAGGTGCGTGCCGGGTGGCAGAGTAGTACCGCCACGACCATAAAGAATGCCGTGGTGCCCAGGCTGATGGGGTAGACCATCATGATGTTCGCAAAGGTGCGGAAGTGCGGAAACACGCAGAAAACCCAATAGAAGCGGATGCCGCAGACGCAGATCATGGTGATGAGGGCGGGCGTGAGCGAGATACCAAAGCCGCGCAGGTAGCCTGACATGTTTTCGTAGAACATGCTAAAGGCGTACGCCGGGAAGATCGAACATACGCGGATATAGCCGATTGAGACGATGTTGGGATCGCTGTTGAACAGCGACAAGATCTCACGCCCCAGGCCGACAATAACGATAATTGTGGTGAGCGCGACGATACCGCCTTCGACCAGGCAGACCTTGAGCGTTTTGGTGCAGCGGTCGATCTGGCGGGCACCGTGGTTTTGTCCCACAAAGGTGGTGCAGGCCTGGCTAAAGCTGTTGAGCAGGTTGTAGCATACGTACTCCAAGCTCATAGCGGCGCTCGATGCCGCCATGACCTCGGTGCCCAGGCTGTTGATGGCGGATTGGATGATGATATTGGCGACGGCAAAGACAGCGCTTTGGATGCCGGCGGGCAGGCCGATCTTGACGATGCGCTTGAGGGCGATGGGGTCGATAGCCAGGTCGCGCGGGGTGACGCGGACGACGGAGTCGGTCTTGAGCAGACGGATAAAGAGCGTGGCGGCGCTGACGGTGTAGGCGATAGCGGTGGCGATGGCGACGCCCGCGACGCCCCAGTGGAGTACGGGGACAAAAATGAGATCCAGGCCAATGTTGAGGACGGTGGACACGGCAAGCGCCTGCAGCGGCATGCGGGTGATGCCGACGGAGCGGAAGATCGCGGCCTCAAAGTTGTAGAGCAAAATCGAGGGCAGGCTGAGCAAAAAGACGCGCAGGTAGAGCGAAGCGAGCGGCATGGTTTCGGCGGGAACGTTGAGCGCGGCGAGCATGGGCTCGGCAAAGATCTCGCCCAGCGCGATGACGACAAAGCCTACAAGCGCCATCAAAATCGAGGTGGGGACGGCGCGTATGACCATGTGCAGAGCAGTGCGGACGAGAGCATTGGCGATGACCACGTTGGAGCCAAGCGACATGCCAATAAACAGGTTGAGCATAAGACTGGTAAGCGGGACATTGGAGCCGACCGCCGCCATGGCGAGGGTTCCCTGGTCGCCCGAGAAGTTACCGATGATGACCGTGGCGATGAGGTTCGACAGCTGTTCCAAGATGCTCGTGGCGGCCACGGGGAAGGCGAACAGGGGAATATTGCGCCACAGCGAGCCGGTGGTCATGTCAATGTGCTTAGATACGGTATCAGCCATACGCTCTCAATC
>CABSBK010000074.1 GCA_902475865.1 uncultured Collinsella sp. | reverse complement strand
GGTCGAGTTTTCAACAGCCCTGCTCAACTGACCAAAAACTTGCCAAAAGCTTGACGGATGCTGTTGAAAAAAGCGTCTCTCGACCGATGTCGAGAGACGCTTGTGCGATGAGCGTTTGCGTGTGGCGACGCGAGCTAGCGTCCGACGTATTAGAAGTCGGCGTTGCCCACGGTGCGCGGGTGCGGCAGGACGTCGCGGATGTTGCCCACGCCGGTGAGGTACATCACCAAGCGCTCGAAGCCCAGACCGTAGCCGGCGTGCTTGCAGGAACCGTAGCGGCGCAGGTCCAGATAGTACTTGTACTGCTCGGGATTCATGCCCAGGTCCTTGATACGGGCCTCGAGCAGGTCCAGGCGCTCCTCGCGCTGGGAGCCACCGATGATCTCGCCGATGCCCGGCACCAGGCAGTCGGCGGCGGCGACGGTCTTGCCGTCGTCGTTCATGCGCATATAGAAGGCCTTGATCTCTGCCGGGTAGTCGGTTACGAAGGTCGGGCGCTTAAAGTGCTCCTCGGTCAGGAAGCGCTCGTGCTCGGTCTGCAGGTCGATGCCCCAGCTGACGGGGTAATCAAACTGGTGGCCAGCAGCGACTGCCTGCTCCAGGATCTCGATGGCATCGGTGTAGGTAACGCGGGCAAAGTCGGAGTTTGCCACGTGGTCCAGGCGCTCGATCAGGCCCTTGTCCACAAACTTGTTGAGCATGTTGAGCTCGTCGGGGCAGGTGGCCATAACGTCCTTGAGGACGTACTTGAGCATGGCTTCGGCGTTATCCATGTAGTCGTTCAGATCGGCAAAGGCCATCTCGGGCTCGATCATCCAAAACTCGGCGGCGTGGCGCGTGGTGTTGGAGTTTTCGGCGCGGAAGGTGGGGCCAAAGGTGTACACCTTGCCAAAGGCCATGGCAAAGTTCTCGGCGTTGAGCTGGCCGGACACGGTGAGGCTCGCGTGCTTGCCAAAGACGTCCTGGCTCCAGTCGACCTCGCCGGACTCGGTGAGGGGCGGATTTTTGGGGTCGAGCGTGGTCACGCGGAACATCTCGCCGGCGCCCTCGCAGTCACTCGTGGTGATGATGGGGGTGTTGACGTAGACAAAGCCCTGCTCCTGGAAGAAGCGGTGGATGGCCGCAGCCGCGACAGAGCGGATGCGGAACACGGCTCGGAACAGGTTGGTGCGGCTGCGCAGGTGCTGCTGGGTGCGCAGGAACTCGACGGTTGCGCGCTTCTTCTGCAGCGGGTAATCCGGGGCGCTGACGCCCTCGACCTCGATGGAGGTGGCAGAAACCTCGAAAGGCTGGGGCGCATCGGGGGTCAGCTTGACGGTGCCGGTGCAGATGAGGGCAGCCGAGACGTTTTGATGGGCGATCTCGTCGTAGTTGTCGAGCGCCTCGCGGTTCATGACGACCTGCAGGTCGCGGAAGCAGCTGCCGTCGTTGAGCGTAACAAAGCCAAAGTTCTTCATGTCGCGGACGGACTTGACCCAGCCGGCGACGGTGACGGTCTGGCCGCCGAGCGACTCGGCGTCGGCGTAGAGCTGCGCGATTTTGGTGCGGTTCACGTATCCTCCCATAACGGTTGAATGATAGTTATCCATACAGTTCGATATTCTAGCAGCTCGGCTCATTTGGGCTATACAGATAAGGCATTGGCGGGATGGTTTTTCAAACGAAAAGCGCCCGCGGCCAAATGGTCGCGGGCGCTTGACGAGGTGCCTTTTGGCTGTGTGGCGCGGGGCCTGACTACTTGGTCTTGGCCACCAGCAGCGGGTCGCCCAGCTTGACGAGCGGGTTGCCGCCGATAAGCGTTCCAGACTCGCCGACATGGTCGATGCTCTTAAGACGATCGAGCTCGGAGACGATGACGGTCACGATGTCCTCGTGACCAGCGGCCTTAATGGCCTCGCGGTCGAAGCTGATGAGCGGCTGGCCTGCCTTGACCACATCGCCCATCTCGACAAAGCGGGCAAAACCCTTGCCGTTCATTTCCACGGTGCCCAGGCCAACATGGATGAACACGCGAAGACCGTCCTCGGTGATCATGCCAATGGAGTGGTTGGTGACGGTGGTAGCGCCGATGCGGCCGTTGGCGGGCGCATAGATGGTGCCGGTAATGGGCTCGATGCCATAGCCCTGGCCAAGCATGCCCGAGGCGATCGTCTCGTCGGGGACCTCGTTCAGGTTGACGAGCACGCCGTTGACGGGGGCATAGATGACGCCTTCGCGGGTGGCGAAGCTTGCTGCGGGCGGAACGGACGCCTCGCCCGTCGAGGTGAAGGTGGACTTAAGCGAATCGAGCAGACCCATAGTTGCCTCCAACTTAAATAGGCGCATATCGCGCGTTTGGTTTGCCGGAAACGTTTCATATGTGTTTCGCGGCTTGGTCAACATCCCTCATTCTACGCTGCTCAGCGATGGTCCTGAGCTGGGATTATGTGATATATCAGTTGATGGGAAGCTTATTGCTGAAGTGTTTCTGTGCCACGGGCCCAAGTGGGGTACGCTTGAAAACGAAAAACAAGGGCGCATAATTTGCGCGAAGGGAGCACATATGATTGTCGAGAACCATGCGCTGTGGGGCGAGGAGCCGACCGAGGAATATCCGGCGACGTTTACGTATCTGGGCGCCGAGCCGCTCCCCGACAAGCCCAATGGCCGCCGCCCCGCGGTGATCATCTGCGGCGGAGGCGGGTTTACGCATATCGCTCCGCACGAGCAGGACCCGGTGGCGTTTGCGTTTTTGGATCACGGTTACCAGGCCTTTGTGCTCAACTATGTGACGAGTGGCACGGGTGACGTGAGCTTTCCGCACCCCCAGGCAGATCTTGCCAAGATGGTCGCCACGGTTCGTGCGAATGCCGACGAGTGGCATGTCGATCCCAAGCGCGTGTGCGTTGTGGGCTTTTCTGCGGGCGGTATGATCTGCGCCTCGCTGGCGACACAGTGGAAGACCGGTCCCTTCGCGGGCCTGGCGGGGGCGCGTCCGGACGACATTCGTCCCGATGCCGTGGTGCTGGGCTATCCATTGCTCGACTTTGCCTATGTGCGCGACATGCAGACGCGCGATCCGCGCATTGACTTGCGTGTACCCAAGACGGGCGGCAAGACGGGGCGCGATCTGCTCAACGACTATCTGTCGATGGTGACGGGCGGCGAGGCGACCGACGAGCACCTGGCCGACATCTGCCCCACCACGCACGTTTCGCGCCAGATGCCGCCGACCTTTGTGTGGGGCGTGTCCGACGACAAGACGGCGCCGATCGCACAGGTCTATCCGTTTGCGCAGCGCATGGCCGAGGAGGGCGTCGCGTGCGAGATGCACGTTTTTGACCAAGGCGGCCACGGCCTTTCGCTCGGCAACGCCAACACCGCAGTCGACAACGAGGATAAGCAGGTGGCTGTCCGTCCATGGATTCGCCTAGCCTTCCGCTTCCTAGAGCGCCACGGGTTTTAGTTACGGCGTTTTACCAAACCGCGTAACCACTTGACGCTGCGAGCCCGCCAGGGCGGCAATATGTTAATTGAACGTCACTATGTGTTCGCGCTATCATGCGTGGTTAAATGGTTAGCCATGGCAAACGGTTAGCCAAGATAAACAAAATGCAACGCCCTGTGGGCGCCGGGGGAGGAACACGGACGTGAAGCTCGATACACTCGAGATTGGAAAGGACGCCGTTGTCGCATCGGTGACATCGGACGACCAGGCACTCCGACAACATATTTTGGACATGGGCCTAACGCCGGGCACCGAAGTCACCATGATGAAGTACGCCCCCATGGGCGACCCGCTCGAGATTCGCCTGCGTGGCTATGAGTTGACGCTGCGCAAGGACGATGCCGCTCGCATCGAGCTCGTGGGCATTCACGACACCGATACGGGTCCGCGCGCTAACGCCGCAATCGGCACGACGGAGCATCCGGCCCTGGGCGAGGGGACGTATTCGCCCCGCGCGGCAAAGACGGCCGTGCCCGAGGGCGCACCGCTGCATTTTGCTCTCGCCGGCAACCAAAACTGCGGCAAGACCACGCTGTTCAACCAGCTGACAGGCTCCAACCAGCATGTCGGTAACTTTCCTGGCGTGACGGTCGACCGCAAAGATGGCACCATCCGCAACCACCCCGAGGCAAGCGTTACCGACCTGCCCGGCATTTACTCCCTGTCGCCGTACACAGGCGAGGAGGTCGTGAGCCGTCAGTTCATCCTCGACGAGCGCCCGGACGCCATCATCGATATCATCGACGCCACCAACATCGAGCGTAACCTTTACCTGACGCTGCAGCTTATGGAGCTCGATCGACCCATGGTCATCGCGCTCAACATGATGGACGAGGTGACGGCCAACGGCGGCGCCGTAGACGTCAACCTGCTCGAGAGCCTGCTGGGCGTGCCTGTTGTTCCCATTAGTGCTGCCCGCAACGAGGGTATTGGCGAGTTGGTGGATCATGCCTTGCACGTGGCGCGGTTCCGCGAGCGTCCCGGTCGCCTGGACTTCTGCGCGCCCGATGGTCCGGACGGCGGCGCGCTGCATCGCTGCATTCACGGCATCGCCAACCTTATCGAGGACCATGCCGCGACGGCGCACATTCCCGTGCGTTTTGCGGCGACCAAGCTGGTGGAGGGCGACGAGCTGGTGACCGAGGCGCTTCACCTGGACCGCAACGAGCTCGACGCCATCGAGCACATCATTAGCCAAATGGAGGGCGAGGCCGGCACCGACCGTCTATCTGCGCTGGCTGACATGCGCTTCGGCTTTATCGGCGACGTGTGCGGGCGTTGCGTCGTCAAGCCGCACGAGAGCCGCGAGCACGTACGCTCCGTCAAGATTGACCGCATCCTGACGGGTCGTTACACGGCCATCCCGGCGTTCCTGGTGATCATGGGTCTCGTCTTTTGGCTGACGTTTGGCGTGATCGGCGCGGCGTTGCAGGGACTTATGGAGGACGGCATCGCTGCCATCATCGCCTCGGCCGATGCGGGTCTCAAGGCGTTCGGCACCAACGACGTAGTGCGCTCGCTGGCTGTCGACGGCGTGCTTACGGGTGTGGGCAGCGTGCTGACCTTCCTGCCGATTATCGTCGTGCTCTTTTTGTTCCTCTCCATTCTGGAGGACTCGGGCTACATGGCGCGTGTTGCCTTTGTCATGGATAAGGTGCTGCGCCGCTTTGGCCTTTCGGGCCGCAGCTTTGTGCCCATGCTCGTCGGGTTTGGCTGCACCGTGCCGGCTATCATGTCGACCCGTACGCTCCCATCCGAGCACGACCGCAAGATGACCGTCATGCTCACGCCGTTCATGAGCTGCTCGGCCAAGCTGCCGGTTTACGGCTTGCTGTGCGGAGCATTCTTCCCGCAGGCGACGGTCCCCGCCATGGTCTCGCTCTATCTGATTGGCATTGCGGTCGGCTGCATTGCCGCTCTGGTGCTCAACCGCACGGCATTTAAGGGCGACCCGGTGCCGTTTATCATGGAGCTTCCCAACTACCGCTTGCCGAGTGTCAAGACGACGGTGATGCTGGCATGGGATAAGGCCAAGGACTTTATTACCAAGGCCTTTACCATTATCTTTGCCGCGACCGTGGTCATCTGGTTCCTTCAGACGTTCGATATCCGCTTTAATGTGGTCGCCGATCAGTCGCAAAGCCTGCTTGCGGGCCTCGGCAGCATCATCGCGCCGGCGCTGGCGCCGCTTGGCTTTGGCGACTGGCGTGCATCCACGGCGCTCGTCACCGGACTTATCGCCAAGGAGAGTGTCATCTCGACCCTCACGGTGCTTTTGGGCGCGACCTCGCCTGCGGTGTTGTCGACCATGTTTTCGCCGTTCACCGCCTACGTGTTTTTGGTCTTCACGCTGCTGTATCCGCCCTGCGTGGCTGCCATCGGCGCCGTCAAGAGCGAGCTGGGCGCGCGCTACGCCGTTGCCGTGTTCGCGTTTCAGGTGGCAGTCGCCTGGATCGTGGCGTTTGTCGTGCATTCGGCGGGCATATTGCTGGGGCTGGCTTAGTTATTTATTGACGGCGCAACCTCTGTGTATCGAATTGTTTTCGGCCCCGCATCTGTTGCTGACAGATGCGGGGCCGTTGCTATATAATCGCCTCCGCTCAAAATGATTGGAGGCGTTATATA
>CABSBK010000073.1 GCA_902475865.1 uncultured Collinsella sp. | reverse complement strand
TTCCAGCTGCTGAAGAAGCACCTTCAGCTGGTCATCGCCCTTCCGGTGGTCTGCGCGATCGCCATGGGCATCGTGTCCTTCGTTGCGATGGACAACACCTACACCGCGACGACGAGCATGTACATTCTCGCTAAGACCGACGATAGCGGTCAGATGAGCTACAACGATCTCTCGGCGAGCCAGATGCTTTCCAACGATATCGCCACGCTGCTGGATAGCGATAGCGTTAAGAGCGGTGCTGCCAATGAGTTGGGCCTTGCTGACCTGGATGACTACAAGGTGTCTGTTTCCTCCGAGACCACCACGCGTGTCATTACGCTTTCGGTTACCGGCACCGATGCCAAGGAGACGGCTAAGGTCGCAAAGGCCATGGCCAGCTCGGTGAGTACGGTCGCTCAGAACGTCGGCGCTGCCCAGAGCATCAACGTTATCGACGAGGCTAAGACTCCCGAAGTCCCCAGCGGCCCCAAGCGCACGCTGTACGTTGCTGTCGCGTTCCTCGCCGGTATCTTTATCGCAGTTGCCTATGTCGTTTTGGCAGACATGCTCAATACCCGCATCCGCGGTGCCGAAGAGGCGGAAGAGCTCCTGGGCATTCCCGTTGTTGGCCGAATTCCGGCTATGAAAGGTGGTAAATAGGCATGGCTAAGGCAAAGAACACCGATAAGCTCGTTGTACAGAATGCCGCCAAGACCCTTCTGGCCAACATCCGCTTTGCGAGCGTGGACGACCCCATTCGCACCATTACCGTCACGTCCTCGATTCCCAACGAGGGCAAGTCTACGGTTTCCATCAACCTTGCCCAGGCTATCGCCACCAGCGGCAAGAGCGTCCTGCTGGTCGAGGCTGATATGCGTCGCAGATCCCTTGCCGATATGCTCGGCGTCCGCTCCCGCGGCGGACTCTATGCAGTCCTTTCCGAGCAGGTTTCTATTGACCAGGCGATTGTCGAGACGGGTCAGAAGAACTTCTACTTCCTCGATGCCGAGCCGCATATTCCCAATCCTGCCGACATCATCGTCTCTCACCGCTTTGCCAAGCTGGTAAAGGCACTGTCCGCCAAGTTCCAGTACGTCATCTTTGATGCTCCCCCGGTCGGCACCTTCATCGATGCTGCCGAGATCGCAAGTCTGACCGACGGTGCGCTTTTTGTCGTGCGTGAGGATTTCACCAAGCGCGAGGAGGCGCTCAACGCCATCGGTCAGCTTAAGAAGTCCGAGAAGGTCAAGCTCATCGGTACCGTTATGAACTACTGCGAGACCGAGACCAGCGAGTACTACTACTCCTACTACACCAAGGACGGTAAGAAGGTGAAGAAGGGCTCCGACGATCAGGGGACTTCCAAAAAGGGCATCTTCACCAACCGAGCAAACGTTTAGTTGATTAAGGCTGACCTATGCGTGACATTCATTGCCATATCTTGCCGGGTGTAGACGACGGCGCCGCCGATCTCGATGAGAGCTTGGCGATGCTCGAGGCTGCCAAGCAGGCCGGTGTAACCAGAATCGTTTGCACCCCGCACTGTCGTGATCCCTATTTTGATTACGACAAGATGTGGGATGCCTTTGAGCTGCTGCGCGATAACGCTGACGGTTTTCCGCTCCAGATGGGCTTCGAGGTCAACCATCGAAAGCTCGTTGAGCTTGGTATCGATGCCGCGGAGCACTTGCATTTCGATGGAACCAACGAGTTTCTGCTCGAGCTTTCGACGCATGCCGATGCGTATGCGTTTAGAGAGTACGAGAACACGATTTACGATTTGCAGTGCCGTGGCTACCAGGTGATCATCGCTCATCCTGAGCGCTATCGTGCGGTTCAAAAGGATGTAAGCGTGGCGGAGCGCCTGGTCGATATGGGATGCAAGCTGCAGGCTTCGGCGGACTTTATTGCCGGCGGTCGATTTGGTCGCGAGAAAAAGCCGGCACAGCGCCTGTTCGATCAGAACCTGTACAGCTTCATCGCGAGCGATGCCCATAACGTGGGTCATTACGACTGCCTGGCGAAGGCTCGCGCGAAGTTTAGCGTGCGCGGAGCTCATTTTCGCTAATATCTGTCCCTAACGTTCGCATTGAATGAAAGGGCAGCCATGGATATCCAACTTAAGACGGGATGCTTTGATGACGCGGCGTTGGTGCGCCGCGTCGTTTTTATAGACGAGCAGGGATACGAGAATGAGTTCGACGCTATCGACGAGGATCCAAACTGCATTCATGTGACGCTCTATGTAGACGGCGAGCTTGCCGGTTGCTCGCGCGTGTTTCCCGAAGAGCTTGAGCGCGTGGCTGACGCAGAGGCCCCGGTGTTGCCGGCATGCGACATGGACGAAGGCGTTGCGGCGGGGGAGACCTACATTATGGGGCGCGTCGCCGTGCTGCCGGCTATGCGTCGTCGCGGACTGGCGAGTGCGATCGTCGAGGCCAGTGCTTCGTGTGCACGCGATGCCGGCGCTAAGCTTATTAAGCTGCATGCGCAGGAATACGTGTTGCCGCTCTATGCAAAGGCGGGCTACACGCAAATTGCCCCGGTAGATTACGAAGACGAGGGCCAGCCCCATGTCTGGATGGCCAAGCGCGTAGATGGCAGATAGGGACGTTCCTTTTCTGCCGGCAGTTGGGGACGCTCCTTGGCAATTGGCGCATCGGAGCGCTTAGACATACAGTTTTTCGATTCCGTATGTATATATGCGCGCTAATGGGTTATAAAATCTAAGTCTGAACATAGCAGGTCTGCGATTCGGCTCGGGCGACCGGGCCGTTTTTGCGGACAGGGGTAGCGCGAAAGGACTGCACATGCGTCAATTTAAGACCGAGAGCAAAAAACTGCTCGACCTCATGATCAACTCCATCTACACCAATAAGGAAATCTTCCTGCGCGAGCTTATCTCTAACGCGAGCGACGCCGTCGACAAGCTCAACTTTAAGAGCCTGCAGGACCCGAGCGTCAAGATCGACCAGGGCGACCTGGCCATTCGCGTCTCCTTTGATAAAGACGCCCGCACCATTACCATCTCGGATAACGGTATCGGCATGACCGCCGAGGAGCTCGAGCGCAACTTGGGCACCATCGCCCATTCCGGCTCCGAGGAGTTTAAGACCGAGAACGCCGAGCAGCAGGGCTCCGATGTCGACATCATCGGTCAGTTTGGCGTTGGTTTCTACTCCGCCTTTATGGTCGCCAGCCACGTGAAGGTCGTCAGCCGCGCTTATGGCGAGGATACCGCCCACGTTTGGGAGTCCGACGGTCTTGAGGGTTACACCATCGAGGACGGCGAGCGCGCCGAGCACGGTACCGATGTCATCCTGACGCTGCGCGAGAACGAGAAGCTCGACGCCGACGGCGAGGCCGAGACCTACGATCGCTTCCTGACCGAGTGGGGCCTCAAGAGCCTGATTCAGCAGTACAGCAACTATGTGCGCTACCCGATTCAGATGATGGTGAGCAAGAGCCGCCAGAAACCCAAGCCCGAGGACGCCGGCGACGATTACAAGCCCGAGTACGAGGACTACCAGGAGCTTGAGACCGTCAACTCCATGACGCCGATCTGGAAAAAGCGCAGCTCCGATGTCGAGCAGAAGGACTACGACGAGTTCTACAAGTCCACGTTCCACGACTTTGACGATCCGGCGCGCACCATCAGCTTCCATGCCGAGGGCACGCTCGAGTACGACGCACTGCTGTTTGTGCCGGGCCGCGCCCCGTTCGATCTGTACAGCAAGGACTACGAGAAGGGTCTGTCGCTCTACAGCTCCAACGTCCTGATCATGGAGAAGTGCGACGACCTGCTGCCCGACTACTACAACTTTGTCCGCGGCGTCGTGGATTCCGCCGACGTGTCGCTCAACATCTCGCGCGAGACGCTGCAGCAGAACCGTCAGCTCAAGGCCATCGCCAAGCGTGTGGAAAAGAAGATTACCGCCGACCTTGAGGATATGCGCGACAACGACCGCGAGGCCTACGAGAAGTTCTTTGAGAACTTTGGCCGCGGCCTTAAGTACGGCATCTACTCGAGCTATGGCATGAAGGCCGATGAGCTTGCCGACCTGCTGCTGTTCTGGTCTGCCAAGGAGCAGAAGATGATTACCCTGGCCGAGTATGCCAAGGGCATGCCCGAGGATCAGAAGGCCATCTACTACGCTGCCGGCGACTCGCGTGAGCGTCTGGCCAAGATGCCCGTGGTAAAGGGCGTGCTCGACCGCGGCTATGACGTGCTGCTGCTGACGCAGGATGTGGATGAGTTCACGTTCCAGGCTATGCGTGAGTACGTTGCCGCCGATATGCCCAAGATCTACGAGGACGATGCTGCCCGCGAGGCTGCCGAGAAGGCTGTGGCCGACGGTGCCGAGCCCGAGGTCGAGGATCGTCATCTGGAGCTCAAGAACGTCGCGACCGGTGATCTTGACCTGGCGACCGAGGACGAGAAGAAGGAGGCCGAGGACGCCACCAAGGAAAACGAGGACCTCTTTAGCGCTATGAAGGAGGCGCTCGGTGACAAGGTCGAGAAAGTTGCCGTCTCCGCGCGCCTGACCGATGCCCCCGCTTGCATCACCACCGAGGGCCCGCTTTCGCTCGAGATGGAGAAGGTGCTCCAGAAGGGTCCCGAGGGCGCGCCCGACGGTATGCCCAAGAGCCAGCGCGTGCTCGAGCTCAACGCCAAGCACCCGGTCTTCGACAAGCTTGTCGCTGCCCAGAAGGCAGGCGACGCCGACAAGATCAAGCAGTACTCCGGCTTGCTCTACGATCAGGCCCTGCTGGTCGAGGGCATCCTCCCCGAGGATCCCGTTGCCTTCGCAGCAGCTGTTTGCAACTTGATGTAGTTCGGGGATACGGCACCGTAACTAGATTAGAACGAGAGTGGATAATCTCCCACTTTTGGCTCGAATGCGGGCTTGAAGTGGGAGATTTTCCACTCTCGTTTCCTTTTGAATGATCCCTCCGTCCCCAAGGGATCATTTATTTGTGCGGGTTGTGGTTTTGTGACCTGCTGAAATTTAAGATACTGTACAACTGTACGTTAACTCATCTTCGTAGTATATTGCTACCCGCAAAACTCAACACCATTGTGCTTTGAGACGTTAAAGCGCCTACTACAATGGTTGTCGATAGTACGATTCGATTTAACGACAGGATGGATGGTCCAAGCGTGAGTCTCGGCAGCAAACTATCCAATGCAAAGGTGTCCTTTGCGATATTTAAGCGCGACATTAAGCGACTGCTTGTGAACCCCGTCGCCCTGGTGGTTACCCTAGGCGTGTGCGTTATTCCCTCGCTGTATGCCTGGTATAACATCGTGGCAAACTGGGATCCGTATGGAAACACCCAGGGCATTAAGACTCCTATCGCCAACCCCCATCTAGCCTCCCAAAACGACTTGGTGGGTGAGCTCAACGCTGGCGACAAAGTGGTCGACCAGCTCAAGGAGAATCATCAGTTGGGCTGGACGTTCGTCGACTCGACGGCCGATGCCAAGGAGGGCGTCGAGAGCGGCGAGTACTATGCCGCTATCGTGATTCCCAAGAACTTCTCGGATAACCTGGTTTCGATGCTCGACGGCAACTACCATCAGCCCAAGCTTACGTACTACGTCAATGAGAAGAAGAGCGCTATTGCGCCCAAGGTTACCGACACCGGTGCAAACACCATCGAGGAGCAGATCAACTCGGAATTTGTCTCCACGGTGGGCGAGACCGTTGCCGGTATCGCCAAGGATGCCGGTGTCGATTTAAAGGACAAGGCAACCCAGACTCAGGACTCGCTGGCAAGTTCGGTGTCCGAGGCGTCCGACACCTTGGGCGAGGTGCGCGATTCGATTGGCGATATGAATGCCGCCATCGATAAGACGAGTGGCGCTATCGCCTCGGCTGATGCGGCACTTGCCGGCTTGCAAGGCCAGGCACCGTCGCTGACGCAGGCGATCTCCCAGGGCAACGACCTGCTGGGCGAGGCTCGCGCCACGGCGGGCAACTCTGTCGCCTCGCTCTCCAAGGCGCTCTCGGAAGGCAGCCTTGCGCTCACCAAGACGTCGGCCTCTGCGAACGCTGCCATCGGCAAGCTGACGGGCGCGGTCACATCTACGACCACCCGTATCGACAACTCGCTCGAGTCTCTTCAAGCGACGATCGACCACAATAAGGCCGTTATCGGGCACTTGGAGATTCTCGCCAATGACACGTCGACAGGTTCCAAGGAAATTGACGCGCGCATTGTATCGGCCATCGATTTGCTTCGAGAGCAGAATGAAAAGCTTCAGAG
>CABSBK010000072.1 GCA_902475865.1 uncultured Collinsella sp. | reverse complement strand
CCTCCCTACGCTCGGTCGCAGGGAGGGTTGTTGATTCAGCGCTATGGTACCCCGACGCGTTTGGGGTCGGGCAGGTTAAATCCGTTTGCGGGCGCTATTCGCCGGTGGGCGGTTGCGGTGCGGACGAGTTTTGGGTCGAGCCCTCGCCACCATCCTGGCGCGGCTTGCGGGAACGGCGACGGCGCTTCTGGCCCTGGTCGACCGAACCCTCGCCACCACGATCTTCGCGCGACTCGCGTTCGTCGCGAGCAGCGCCGCGCGCGGCCTTGGCGGCCGCCCCTCCGCCATCTCCGGGGCGACGGCGCGTGACCTTGACCTCGCCATCCGAGACCTGATCGGCCACGGAGGGCACCGAGGGCTTTTGCTGCGTGCCCGAGGAATGGCGGCGACGCGGACGCGGGGCGCGCTCGTCATCGTTGCGCTGCTTGCCACCCTTGTCGGCAGGCGTATCGGAACCCGAACCACCCTTGGGGGCGGCACCGGCTTCGCGAGCGGCTGCGGCGCGGAAGGCATCCTCGCGCTCCTCGCTCGACAAATGACGGCGACGACGGCGCGTGGGATTCATGCCACCGCCGCGGTTTTGCTGCTGGAGCTGCTGAGCCTCGCGCTCGCGGGGGGAATTCTTGCCTGCGGGAGCGGCCTCGCCGGCATCGCCCGAACCCGAGCGCTTGCGGCGGCGACGTCCACCGGCAGCCTCCTCGGCCTCGGGTGCCTCGGCCTTGCCGCGACCCTTACCGCGGCCGCGACCCTCGCCCTGGCTCTGACCGGTACGGGTATCGGCGTCCGCATCGCGACGGCGGCGCTTGGGCATCGACGTGCCGGCCAGACGGTCGGCGCTCGACAGGCCATCGCCCACGTCGACGCCGTTCTCGCGGTCGAGCTCCATAAGCGCCAGGCGCATCTCGGGCGACTCGATACGCTCGAGCACATCGCGCGTCACGCAGTCGGGGCGGCAGTTGCAGCCCTGCTCGGCGGCCTTCTTTCTGCAGCCCTCAGAGCAGGTCATGTCGGCCAGGTTGACCTTAAAGACTTTGCCGTTCTCCAGGCGCAACACCAGCTGCTCGCGCGGCGTGTCATATTCCTGGATGCGCGCCTTGCCAAGCGGCGTATCGATAAGCGTCTTCTTTTTGGGCGCGCGGCTCTTAAAGTCCTTGTACGCCTCGAACTCGTAGCGCAGGCAGCACATCAGGCGGCCGCAGACGCCGCTAATTTTGGACGAGTTGAGCGGCAGGTCCTGCTCTTTTGCCATGCGGATCGAAACCGGCTCAAACTGTCCGCCAAAGCGCGTGCAGCAGAGCTCCTGGCCGCACTGGGCATAGCCGCCCACCAGGCGGGTCTCGTCGCGCACGCCGATCTGGCGCATGTCGACGCGAATGTGCAGCGTCGAGGACAGGTCCTTGACGAGCTGACGGAAATCGACGCGCTCCTCGGCAGCAAAGTAGAACACGGCCTTCTCGCCGCCAAACAGGTACTCGACGCCGACCGGCTTCATCTCGAGGTCGAGCTCCTTGACCAAGCGGCGGAAGTCGACCATGGCCTCGTCACCCTGGATGGCCAGGTCGTCGGCAAGCTGCAGGTCGATATCGCTCGCTACGCGCAACACGGGCTTGAGCGGCTGACCGATTTCATCGAGCGGCACCTCGAAGGGATCGGCCGTAACCAGGCCGATCTCGGTTCCGCGCTCGGTGGAGCAAATGGCATAATCGGCCTCGAGGATATCCAGATCCTGCGGGTCGAACCACAGGTCGCGCGAGGCGTAGGTAAACTTAACGGGTACGACTAACGGCATTTCAGTGCCTTCCTGATATCGAACAGCATGACCTCGATGGCCAGCTGGGGAGTAACGTTTCTGGCGATGTTGCGCTCAGCGGTGGCAACCGCCTCAAGCGCCTGAGTGGCACCCGCAACATTCGTCGCGGCGGCAAGCCGGCCGATCGTGTCACGCACGTCCTCGTTCACAACGTCGGCTGCCTCGTCCTGAAGCGTCAGCAGCACGTCGCGCATGAGCGTCCGCGCGCTCGCCAGCGCTTCCATGATACCCGAACGCTCGCGCGCGTTGAGTTCGCGCTTGTTGCGGTCCTCAAGCTGCTTCAATGCTCCACGCGACAGGTAGTCGGCATTTTGCTCGAGCACCTTTTCCTGCGTGGACTTGACCTCGGCGAGCGGCGCCTTGACGGCGACGATGAGCGACTTGGCGCGGCTGAGCACATCGGCCTCGTCGGCGGCGATGAGCGAGTCGATGGCACGAACCATCTGGCGACGGGCGTCCTGGCGCTCGGCGCTCTTGAGGAACTCGATGCCACGCGTGGGGCTTCCCGCCACAGCGACGGCCATGCGGCAACGCGCAGGGTCCTGACCGGTGGCGCGGCTCACGGCCTGCGCAGCCACAGTGGGCGAAACCAGCCGAAACGGTACGCACTGGCAGCGGCTCACGATGGTGGGCAGCATCACGTCGGCCGAGGTGCCCAACAGGATGAACATGACGCCCTCGGGCGGTTCCTCGAGCGTTTTGAGCAGCGCGTTGGCGGTGTTGGCGCGCAGTTGCTCGGCACGGTCGATGATGTAGACCTTTGCCTTGGCGCGGATGGGCGCCAGGGGCACGTCGTCGAGCAGCTCGCGGGTCTGCGCGATGAGGTAGCCCGTAGCGCTTTCGGGGGTGTAATAGTGCACGTCGGGATGCGTATGGCGCGCGACGCGCACGCAGCTGTCGCACGAACCACAGCCATCCTGCTCGCACAGGAATGCCTGGGCAAGCGCCCATGCGGCGTCGAGCTTACCGGCACCGGGCGCGCCCAAGAACAGGTAGGCGTGCGATGCACGGCCGCTTGCGATGGCGTTGGTCAAAAAGTCGCGCACGCGCTGTTGGGTGTCGAGCTTGGCCAGCAGGCTTGCCTGAGCGGGGGCCATGTTACTCGGCCTCCTGGACAAGCGCGGCGGCGACGGCATCCTGGGGGATGTCGAGACCGTGCGCACGAACCAGCTTGACCGTCTGCGCGAAGACTTCCTCGACGGTCGCAGCGGCGTCGATCAGCTTCACGCGGTCTGGCTCCTCGGCAGCGATAGCGCAAAATCCCTGGTAGACGCGCTCCTGGAAGGCCATGCCCTTGGCCTCCATGCGATCGGCCGCACCGCGGGCTGCCATGCGCAGTGCCGCCTGCTCGGGCGTGATGTGATAGACGAGCGTGAGCGCCGGATGCGTACCGGCGACAGCCAGGTTGTTGGCATCGCGCACCATCTGGCAGTCGAGGCCGTCGGCAAACGCCTGGTAGCAGGTCGTGGAATCGTAGAAGCGGTCGCACAGGACCACCTTGCCGACAGCGAGGGCGGGAGCTATGACCTCGTGCACCAACTGGGCGCGCGCCGCCTCGTAGAGCAACAACTCGCAGGTGTCGCCCATCGCCGTATTGGCGGGGTCGAGCAGCAGGGCGCGGATCTTTTCGCTGATGGCAGTGCCGCCCGGCTCGCGCAGGCTCACAACCTGGTAGCCAGCGAGCTCGAGCGCACGGGCAAGCAGGCGCGCCTGCGTGGACTTGCCAGCGCCGTCGACGCCCTCGAGCGTGATAAAGCTATGTTGAGCGGGCTCAAAAGCCATGGGCGCATCCCCTTCCCACAAGGCGCGAAAATGCAAGTTATAGCAACCAAGCCATGATACCCCAGGGGCAGGCACACCCCAAATCCCACCTAGTCGTTGGGGACGTTCTTAAATGACTAGGTGGCAGTTAGGAACGTACCCAAAGTACCGGCCGAAAAGGAACGTCCCCAACTGCCGACCCTCTAAGTTGCGGTGAAATAGGGACTGAATACGCCTTCTAACAGTAAATACAATCCCTATTTCACCGCAAGTTAGGAGTGGGCGCGGGCGTTGATGGCGAAGGAAATGTCGCGCTCGAGCGCTAGGGCCTGTTCGCGTTCGAGGTCTTGGGTGAGGATTGCCAGCACGTAAGGGCGCTCGGCGTAGACGATTGCGGCATCGTGCTGAGCATTCGCCAGGCTGCCCGTTTTGTGCGCGACCAAAACGCCGTCGGGAACGCCCTCGACAATACCGCGCGCGTCTTCCTGCGCCAGCAGATATCCGCGCGCTCGCTCGCACAGCTCGGGCGTCGCGATTGTCCCTGCCGCCAGCCGTTGCAACACGGCCGCAGCATCACGGGCGCTCGTATAGTTCTCGCGGCCTTGTGCCTGGGCCTCGGCATCCATCATCAAACGAGCGAGCACGGTCTGGGTCAGCCCCAATGCGGCACACGTTTCGTTGACCGTATCCATGCCAAGCCTGCCGATAACAAGGTTCGCTGCCACGTTATCGCTCTGGGCGATCATGGCGTGCAGCAGCTCGTCAATACTGTACGACGCACCCGCGCCGCGCGACTGAATGTTGCCGCTGCCACCCACGATATCCTGTTGCGTTACCGTTATCTGCTCGTCGAGGGACAGCTCGCCCGCCGCCACGGTCTCGAGCGCACAAGCGAGAATGGGAAGCTTGATGATGCTTGCCGCCACATGTCGCGCGTCCGGCGCCACAGCGACTTCACCATCGAGCGACGCGAACGTTTGAGGATCAAGCGCCACAGCATAGACCGAGGTAGACCCACCATACGGCTCGACAAGGGCTTCGATATCTTGCTGAAGGCCGGCAATCCAAGAAGCCCAGGCGACAGCTTCCGTCTTTTGAGCGGACGGATGATTCGCTTTTTGTTTGACAGGGACAGCGGAGCCCTCAGCCTCGTTGCGGCGCGCGGCACAACCGCCGAGACTCATCACCGAGGCAAGCGCTCCGGTCAACATCCCGGCACAAAACACTCGACGCGAGCAATCGCGCGCAGTGAGGGGTGCATCCCCCGGTGGGAACCGGAACGCCTCCACGCTGTCGCCGCCACCCCGACCTTGCTCGCCGCAGTACACAGACCCACTCCCCACCATCGCATTCTACCGAGCCGTCGATAAACGGCCGAGCCGGACACCCAGCACGCCGCACTCATTGTGACGCATGCGACAGGGCTTGCGCGACATGATCATCCTCACATAACCAGTTGGGTCGGCGCGGCCCAACCGCACCTGAACCACCTTATAATCTAGCCAACACATCGAATGGAAGGAACCATCATGCCCCGGTTTTGTACCCATTGCGGCAAGCTTCTGAATGACGACGAGCGTTTTTGCACCAGCTGCGGAACGCCGGTAACCGATGATGGCCAGGCCTCTCAGTCGCAAGAGAATGCACAGGCAGCCGAACATGCCGCCGCACCCGACGCCGCCTTCGACACCGCCGCGACCACGGTTCAGTCTGCGCAGCAGCCCACGTCGACTCAGCCCCAACCGGCAGACGTGACCGTACAGTCCGCCCATCAGCCCGTGCCCGCTCCCCAGCCCGAAGTCGACACGACGCAGCAATGGGCGGCGCCAGCCGGCTCCGCTCCGCAGCAGCCCATACCGACCGCCGCTCCGCAGGCTGGCGCCCCCGCTGCTCCCAAAAACAACAACGCCCTGCTCATCGGCATCATCGCCGCGCTAATCGTCGTGATTATCGCGCTCGTCGTGTTCTTTATGATCAAGCCTTTCGACAAGGGCGCCGATGATACCAAGGGCACGACGATCGAGAAGGTCAAGATCGACCACGATAACGACGATGCGTCCGTCAAGGGCGACCCCAACAAGCTTGACGATGATGATGACGATGACGTCCACGATGCCGCCACCATCAGCGAGCAGAACGTCTACGACCAGCTGAGCTCCTACTACAGCAGGCTCTCCGATCTTGATCAGCAGGTTCGCGACTGCGCCACCACGTTTAACACGTACTATCTCAAGGATGACCGCAGCTCGCGCCAATCTGCCAGCGATGCCGCCGAGTCGCTCGAGGATCAGATCGACGACCTGAAGGACGAGGTCGAGGACCTGGACGTTCCCATCGACTCGCAGAATTACAGCTCGTGGAAAGATATCATCACGCTCTATGACGACCTGGAGAATCGCATCGACGTCATTTGCGACGCTTGGGAGATCAGCCTTGAGTACTCCAGCCCCGCCAACCACAAGGACGAGATCGTGGCGCCGCTGGCGCGCGACAACGTAGCGGGCACCAACGACAACAAATACCGTCTGGACTTTGAGGACCGCTACCCCGGCGCCGCACCCGTCGAGGTGAAGTAATCCCAACAACTGATCAAAACTTGCGGTGAAATAGGGATTAATTAGGCCTTTGGGGGTGCGGACAGAAAGTTGGACCGCGGGGCGGTCCGGACTGGAGGTTCGCATG
>CABSBK010000071.1 GCA_902475865.1 uncultured Collinsella sp. | reverse complement strand
CTCCACGACGCCCGCCAACACGGTGCCGGCGCCGATGTGGCAGTTCTTACCCACAGTGGCGCGGCCGCCCAGCACGGCGCCCATGTCGATCATGGAGCCTTCGCCAATGACGGAGCCGATGTTGATGATGGCGCCCATCATGATGACGGCGTGATCGCCGATCTCGACGCGGTCGCGGATGATCGCGCCCGGCTCGATGCGGGCGTTTATGCCCTTAAGGTCGAGCATGGGGACGGCGGAGTTGCGGCAGTCGTTCTCCACATCGTAGTAGTCGATGGAGTCGGCGTTGGCATCGAGGATGGCCTTGAGCTCATCCCAGTCGCCAAAGACGGTCTTGCCACGACGACCGCCGTAGGCGTGTGCATTGCCCCACTGGACCTTCATGCCCGGCTTCTCGCGCACGTACAGCTTAACGGGCGTCTTTTTGGGCGCGGTGGCGATGTAGTTGATAATCTCCTGTGCATCCATCTCGGCTGCATTGCTCATTTGCTGTCTCTCCTTTGGGTGGATCCGGTTGATACTTGGTTAGGCAAACATGACCTGGTCGAACGTATAGAAGCCAGGCTCGCGGGTGACGAGCTTCTGCGCGGCTGCCAGGGCGCCGTTGACAAAGATCTGACGGCTCGTGGCGCGGTGCGTGAGCGTGACCTCCTCGTCCTGGCCAAAGAAACTCACTTCGTGGACGCCGGCGACAGTACCGCCGCGCAGCGAGTGCATGCCGATCTCCTTGGGGTCGCGCGCTCCGCACATGCCCTCGCGGCCATAGACGGGGTGGTAGCCTGCCTCGGGCTCGGCTTCGACGACAGCGTCGAGCAACAACTTGGCAGTGCCGCTGGGGGCGTCGACCTTTTGATTATGGTGCGTCTCGACGATTTCGCAGTCAAAGCCGGGCAGCTCGCGTGTGGCCTGCGCTACCAGATGGCGCAGGGCTGCGATACCGATGGAGTAATTGCCAGAGTGCATGACGCGGGCGTTCTGACCCAGCTCGCGCAGGCGATCCATCTGCTCGGGCGTATAACCCGTGGTGCCCGAGACCAATGCCGCACCCGTACGCTCGACATAGGCGACGACGGCATCGAAGGTCACGACGTTCGAGAAGTCGATGATGACGTCGGCTGCCGGGGCGTTCTCGAGCTCGGACAAGTCGAAGTCGATCTGGGCGACGATGTCGAAAACGGGCTCTCCGGCGGCGTCGACAAGGCCCTCGGCGGTAGTGCGAATGAGCGAGCCCATACGGCCCGTTCCCATAATGACGGTCTTAATCAAGCAGACCAGCTCCCCTCAGAGCATCGGTAAGTGTAGCGCGCGTGTCGTCTGCCATGGGGCACAGCGGCATGCGGTAGTTTGCCTCGATCATACCCATCTGAGCGAGCGCTTCCTTGACGGGGATGGGGTTGACCTCGCTAAAGAGTGCATTGATGAGCGGCTGACCGGCAATTTGGATGTCGCGGGCGCGTGTCACGTCACCGTCCAGGTAGGCGCGACACATGTCATGCACGAGCTGCGGCTGAACATCGGCCCACACGCTGATGGTGCCCGAGGCGCCCAGGCTCATGAGCGGCACGGTGAGGGCATCCTCGCCCGAGTACATGCGGAAGTCGTCGGACAGCAGGTGGGCGATCTTGGCCGCGTAAGCGACGTTGCCAGAGGCTTCCTTAATACCCATGATGTTGGGATGTGCGGCCAGGCGCTCTACGTTGCGCTCGCTGATGCCGCAGCCGCAACGGCCGGGGATGTTGTACAGGATGCAGGGGATGTCCACGGCATCGGCGACGGTCTTAAAGTGCTGATAGATACCCTCTTCGTTGGACTTGTTGTAGTAGGGGGTAATGAGCAGCAGGCCGTCGGCTCCCAAGCCCTGGTAAGTGAGCGACTTGGTGAGCATGGTTTGCGTGGAGTTGGAGCCCGAGCCGGCGATGACAGGGACGCGTCCTGCAACTTGCTTGACCACGGCGGCGACAACGGAGTTGTCCTCGTCGTCGGTCATCGTGGCGCTCTCGCCGGTGGTGCCCAGGGTGAGGATGGCGTCGGTGCCGTTTTGCAGGTGGAAATCGATAAGGCGTTCGAGCGCGTCAAAGTCGACGCTGCCGTCCTTTTTGAACGGCGTAACAAGGGCGACGATCGAGCCCTCAAGATTGCGGATGTCCATGTTCTTCTCCTTCGCGTCCGCGATCTGGATGCGTTTGTTCCATTGGGCGGCGACTGCCAGGCGCTCGTCTTGGGCGCGACGGCGAGCACTTTCGGCGCGCGACTTGGCCAGCAGCTCTCGACCGCTCGGCAGCACGTCGAGTGTGGCAAAGTAATCGCCCGGGCGCTCGGCGCGGCGGATGAGGTCGGCCGAGCCATCGGGGCGCAGCAGCACCTCGGCGGAGCGCAGACGGCCGTTGTAGTTGTAGCCCATGGAGTAGCCATGCGCGCCGGTATCGTGGATTACAAGCAGGTCGCCCATGTCGATATGCGGCAGCTCGCGATCGATGGCGAACTTGTCGTTGTTCTCGCACAGATTGCCCGTGATGTCGTAGGTGTCCGTGACGGGTGCCGCGGTCTTGTCGTCGCCACCCGGCTGGCCCATCACCGAAATGTGGTGGTAAGCGCCGTACATGGCAGGGCGGATCAGATCGACGGCGCTTGCGTCGACACCGATATAGTCCTTGTAGATCTGCTTCTCGTGGATGGCTTTGGTGACCAGGCAGCCGTAGGGCCCCATCATAAAGCGGCCCATCTCGGTGCAGATGGCCACATCGCCCATACCGGCGGGAACCAGGATTTCGTCGTAGGCCGCGTGCACCCCCTCGCCGATGGAGTGAATGTCGTTGGCCTGCTGCTCGGGCAGATAGGGGATGCCGACGCCGCCGGACAGATTGATGAAGGCGACATGTGCACCGGTCTCGCGCTCCAGGCGCACGGCAAGCTCAAAGAGGATGCGCGCGAGCTTGGGGTAGTAGTCGTTGGTGACGGTGTTGCTGGCAAGGAAGGCATGGATGCCAAAATTCTCGGCGCCCTTGGCCTTGAGCATGCGGAAAGCCTCAAAGAGCTGCTCGGTGGTCATGCCGTATTTGGAGTCGCCGGGGTTATCCATGATGCCGTTGGAGAGCTGGAACAGGCCGCCCGGATTAAAGCGGCAGCTGACCGTCTTGGGGATGGGGCCCGCGACGCGCTCAAAGAACTCGATGTGGCTGATGTCGTCAAAGTTGACGATGGCGCCCAATTTGTCGGCGAGCTCAAAGTCCGCTGCCGGCGTGTCGTTGGACGAGAACATGATGTCGTGTCCCGTGATGCCCAGCGAGCGGGCGATCATGAGCTCGGTAAAGCTCGAGCAATCGCAGCCGCAGCCGTATTCGTTGAGAATGGAGATGAGCGCCGGGTTGGGATTTGCCTTGACGGCAAAGTATTCCTTAAAGCCTGGGTTCCATGCAAAGGCATCGCGCACCTCTTGCATGTTGCGGCGGATGCCCGCCTCGTCATATAGATGAAACGGCGTGGGGAACTGCTCGACGATATGCTCGAGCGTCTCCTTGTCCACAAACGGCTGCTTGGCCGCATATGCCTCGTTGGGGGTCAATCCGCATAGCGTGGACCCAATGTCCGGATAGCGCTCCCGCATTGCTGCAGACAGTCCTGCGGGTGTTTCCCGCAGGCCCACCAGGTTGTTCGTGCCCGAAAAGCCCAGTTCGGCGGGTTTCGCCTCCCCACGGGGTCAAAGCCTGCCGGCTCGCCCGCGGTTCTTCGTGCCCGCGCCTCTATCAAGTGGTAACGACCCTACCACGTTGCACTTTACCAAACAAGAGTATTCGTATATAACGTTTAAAAAATGCAGGGATATGCTGGAAACAAGGGCGTCACAATTTTGCATCACAATATTGTGTGAATGGAAATGCCCCATGAAAGGATCCTTTATGACCGAGCTCCAAGAACTTCGTCGCTATCGTCGCGACCTGCATCGCATTCCGGAGCTCGATTTCGATCTTCCTCAAACAATAGCCTATATCGAGGGCGTGTTGGCACCACTCACCTGCGAAGTGACCCATCCGTGCCCCAGCTGCGTCTGCGCTTTCTTCGACGCTGACGTTGGTGCCACGCATGCCACGGCGATTCGCGCCGATATGGATGCGCTGCCCATCGCGGAGGCGACGGGAGCGGCCTTTGCCTCGACCCATCCCGGCAAGATGCACGCTTGCGGACACGATGGACATATGGCCATGGCACTTGCCGCCGCGACGTATGTCGACCGTACGATTCGCGAGCAGCCGGGTGCCATCAAGCGCAACGTGCTCTTTGTGTTCCAGCCGGCCGAGGAAACGACCGGTGGCGCCAAGACGGTATGCGAGAGCGGCGTGTTCGAGCGCTACGGGGTCGACCGAATTTTTGGCTTCCATGTGTGGCCCGATCTGCCTGCCGGCACGTTGGCGAGTTGTTCCGGTCCGCTGCTGGCGCGTTCGAGCGAGACGCACATCCATATTCACGGTACGAGTATCCATATTGCTAAGACCTATGGTGTGCCGGTCGAGGAGTCGCACGATGCGGCCTTGGCGGCAGCGAAGTTTTTGGTTGCCGAGCGCGAGCTGATGGACGAGCTGGGCGCCGACGAGCCCTGTATCGGTAAGTTTGGCCTACTGCAGGCCGGTACCGTCTGCAACGCGGTGGCGGGGGAGGCCCATGTTGCCGGCAGCCTGCGCGTGTTTACGGACGACATGTTCGACCGTACGCGTGAGGGCGTGCGCCGCGTGCTTGATGAGGCATGCGCTGCAACGGGCTGCACGTACGATCTCGACTTTGCCGAGGGCTATCCGCCGGTCGACAACGACCCCGAGCTATTTGCCAATGTCGCGCCTGCCTTGCCCGAGCTGCAGCTCGTGGATGAGCCTTTGCTGATCGCTGAGGATTTCGCCTTTTACCAGCGCCATCTGCCGGGTGTGTTCTTCTTGCTGGGCACGGGCGTGCCGGGGGCGCAAGAAAACCCGATCGACGCAGACAGCTGCCCAGCTTATGCGACGAGCGCCCTTCACACTGATACCATGCTCTTTGACGAGGAAACCCTACTCAAGGGCCTCGATGTCTACAAACGATTGCTTTTGCTTTGTTAGTCGACGGGGACGCATCTTCTCGAAAATACGAACAGATGTACGCTATAATAGAGATGTAGCTCTATAGAAACGTTTGACGTTATTAACGTAAGGCGATACTATGATTGCATCATATGAAGATGAAGACACTGAACGCTTTGCAATGGGTGTGCGGATTAGGAAGTTCATTCCTTTTGAGCGGGTCGCCTTGAGGAAGATTCGCCAACTGCAGATCTGCGCTTCGCTTGATGATCTTCGCGTTCCGCCAGGCAATCGTCTTGAAGCGTTGAAGGGCGATCGCGCCGGTCAATATAGTATCCGTGTCAATGAGCGCTATCGGGTCTGTTTGGAGTGGAGACAGGGGATGGCTTGGAATGTCGAAATCGTCGATTATCACAAGTGATGAGACTGCGTCCGATTTGCTGCCGCCGGTGACTCCTGGCGAGCTTCTCAAAGAGGAATTTCTTGCCCCTATGGGCATTTCTCAATATCGCCTTGCTAAGGAGACCGGGATTCCGGCTCAACGCATTGGGCAGATTATCTTGGGAAGGCGTCGCGTGACGGCCGACACCGACCTTCGCCTTTGCCGCTACTTTGGCCTGATGGATGGCTATTGGCTTCGAGCCCAGATGGCGTTTGACCTCGAGGCAGAGAAGAGGCGCATCGAACCGGAACTGGATAAGATCGTTCCCGTTCAGCAGGCCGTTGCGTTGTAGCGCTCAAAGATGTTGAGGTTGGAGTGACGATGGAACGACGCCGACAGACTGCCGTGTATAGTCCTGGTGGGTGCGGGTGCGGCTTGCTGCTGCTCCCGGTTTTTGCTGTGAGCATTGGCGTGATGTTTGCGCTTGCTGGACTGGCCGCAGCGGCACTTGTGCTGTTGATTGTGGCCATTGGCGTGACGATTTGGCTTTGCCGCTCTCGCGAGCAACGTCGTGTCGATGGCAAGACCAATGTTGGATGGACTATCTTTTTGGTCTTTATCCTGTTGCTTGTGAGCACCTTTACCGGGGAATCCGTCACGGTGGGGTAGGCTTCGACGAGCCTCTTGAGGATGAGGCGAGGGGGCGGACTCTGAATGAACAGCGCCCCACATCAATAAGTTTCATTCGTTGTATGGCAATCCGAATGTGCAAGCGTTTGGCGCGAGAGCGCCGCCGTCAGTAACACGGGGATGCAGGCCGTGATCGGCAACC
>CABSBK010000070.1 GCA_902475865.1 uncultured Collinsella sp. | reverse complement strand
GGTAGCAGAAATCGCCCAGACCTTTGGCGTGTCCTCCGTCACGGCCCGCGCCGACTTGGACGCCCTCGCCGAAGCAGGCAAGCTGCGCCGCACACATGGTGGTGCCGTATCGCTCCACAAACGCCTGACCGTTTCCACGCAGGATCGCCGCATCAACGTCAACGTCGCCGCCAAGCAGGCCATCGCACAAAGCGCCATCGAGCTCGTCAACGACGGCGACACGCTGCTCGTCGACTCGGGTACCACCGCGCTCGAGTTTGTCCGGCTCCTCGACCAGCGCAACGGCATCACCGTCATCACGGCAGACATTACCATTGCCGATTACATCGACGAGAGCATGCCCTCGGTCGATGTCGTCATGCTGGGCGGGGCGCTGCGCAAAGGCCATCGTTATTTGTACGGGCCGCTCACTATGCAGGCGCTCCAAATGGTCCATGCCGATCTGGCCGTCATGTGCCCCGGCGCCTTTGTCCCCAGCTGCGGCTTTACGACCGACTTTCCCCAGATGGCCGAGACCAAAACGGCTATGGTCGGTGCCGCCCGTCAAAGCGTCGCCCTCATGGACGCCAGTAAGGTCAACGGACGCGGCATGTACCGTTTTGCCGAGCTTGCCGACGTTGACACCATCGTGATGGACCGTGATCCCGACGAGGCCGTCGCCACCTCAATCGCCGAGATCGTCGACGACGCCCGCCCAAATCTCCTCATCGCCGGCGCTTAAACAAAAACCACCACAAAGGTGCCTGTCCCCTTTGTGGTGGTTGAGCGTTAAAAGCGAAATATCGCTACTTGGAAAGCTCGTCGGCGAGGGCCTCGATCTGAGCGCGCGAGGCGTCGTTGAGCGACCCCAGCACAGTCACCTTGTTCTGCGCCAGGGTGATGTCCTTCATACCCTCGAGCTCCTTAGTCATAACCTTGGCAGCGGTGGGCGCCCAGGAGCCGGCCTCGACGAGCGCCACGGTGCGGTTCTGGTAGGCATGCTCGGCGAGCGTGTGGATAAAGGTGCTCATGAACGGGAAGATCTCGCCCTGATAGGTGATAGAGGCGAGCACCAGACGGTCATAGCGGAACGCATCCTCAACAGCCTCGGCCATATCGTCGCGAGCCAGGTCAAAGACGGAGACCTTCTGGCCGCGAGCCTCGAGCGCAGATGCGAGCTCCTCGACGGCAGCCTTCAGATGGCCATACACGCTCGCATAGGCGATCGTGATGCCCTCGTCCTCGGGCTGATAGCTCGACCAGGTGTTATAGGTGTCGAGGTAGTAGCCCAGGTTCTCGGTCAGCACGGGGCCGTGGAGCGGGCAGATGATCTGGATGTCCAGGTCGGCGGCCTTCTTGAGGACGGCCTGCACGAACTTGCCGAACTTACCGACGATGCCAAAGTAGTAACGGCGAGCCTCGCAGGCCCACCCTTCCGGATCCTCGATGTCGTTGGCGCCGAACTTGCCAAAGCCGTCGGCACTAAAGAGCACCTTGTCGGTGGACTCGTAGGAGAAAATCACCTCGGGCCAGTGAACGTTGGGGGCGCCGATAAAGGTCAGGCTGTGGCCGCCCAGATCGAGCACGTCGCCCTCTTTGACGACCATCTTGCGCTCGGGGTAGTCGGTGCCAAAGTAGTTGACCATCATGCGGAAGGCGCCCATGCTGGCCACAATCTGTGCCTGGGGATAGCGCTCCATAAAGGCGGCGATACCGGCGGAGTGATCGGGCTCCATGTGATGGACGATCAGGTAGTCGGGCGTACGGCCGTCGAGCGCGGCCTCGAGGTTGCCGAGCCATTCGTCGACAAAGCCAGCGTCGACCGAATCGGCGACAGCGATCTTTTCGCCCAAGATAACGTAGCTGTTGTATGCCATACCGTTCTCGGACACATCGTACTGGCCCTCGAACAGATCAATGTCGTGATCGTCGACACCGATGTAGCGGATATCCTTGGTGATCTCCATCAGGCAAAGCCTCCTAGATAGACAAAAGAACCCGTCTATCATAACACTCGCCTTTAGAGCCACAGCTATCTACCGGCATCCTTATCGATTGTTATTGATGCGGAATATACCGCTTTTGACCTGCAAAAACTATGCGCGAGGCTCTGCCGTGCTATGCCGAACGATAAGCTGGCCGGGAATGCGAATGGCGACGGTTTTGCCCGCCGTACCCGCCTCGGGAACCGCACGCTCAAACACCTCACGCCCACGCTGATGCAAATCGAATCGAACGGTCGTGAGCTCGTTATGCGCGACAAAGTCGTCGAGCGAGTCATCGACGCCCACCACGCTCACGTCCTCGGGCACGCGCAAGCCGCTATCGCGCAGCGCTGCAATGACGCCATTTGCCATCTGATCGTTTGCCGCATAGATCGCCGTCATGGTGCGATCGTGTTCGGCCAGGTACCTACCGGCCTCGTAACCGCTGTTGGCAGACCAGTCGCCCTCAAGCGGCTCTACCGGCTCGATGTGCTTACGCTCGAGCGCATCCTGCCAACCGGCGCGACGGAACTGCTCGTCGACCGAAAAGGACGGGCCGCCGATATAACGAATCTGCTCGTGTCCCAGCTCAAACAGATGATCCATGAGCAACAGCGAGCAGCCGTAATGATCGGAGTCAACCGTAGTCACCCGCGGGTGCGCATACATGGTAACGATGACCGTGCCAATACCCGGCAACGGATCGAACGTCTCAAAATCGGGAGCCATACGGCTCATGCCGATAATGATGCCGTCCACGGGCAGCGCGGCCATACGACGTGTTGCCTCGGCAAGAGAGAATTCCTCGGTCTTGGACATCTCGACCAGCGTGATAGCACAATTATGCTCGCGAGCAGCGCTGGCGATGCCGTCGATCATTGAGAGGTTGCCAAACTTGGTGACATCGTTGACGCACAGGCCGACCGAATGGTAACGGCCGTCACGCAACGAACGGCCGGCATAGCTCGGACGGAAGCCGAGCTCTTGCATAGCGGCTTGCACGCGCTGGCGCGTCTGTTCGTTAACGTTGGGCAATCCGTTGGCAACGCGCGAAACCGTCTGTTGCGAAACACCGGCAGCGCGGGCAACGTCGGCCATGGATACCGGACGCGTACCCGTATCGTTGGAAGGGCGCCTTGCCACAAAATCACCTTCGCTCTCGCAGGATCTGAATAGTGCGAATGTCGGCCCGGGCAGAAACACACCCCGCGCCGAAGTCCGCTATCGTCGGACGCATGTTAACGTACTCTACTTTTTCTATCAGCGGTTCTTTTGCTCCATATGTCCATACGGCCACACCGTTCACGGCCGAAAATCTACCGATTACCAGATTCTCAAAAATAGATATGCGTTGTGTTATGAGTACGTTAACATACCCATTAACGTACGGCGCCGCGACGTCTGGTTTGTGGTGCTCAAAATTGTTAACGTACTCATAATGACACGGACCAATCTCTCCGGCGTCAAGGAAAGGACCCATATGACCGCCCCCGACGAAAAGACACTCGCCACCCTCACCAAGCTGTTTGAGGAGGAGTTTGGCCCCATCGGCGACCGCCAGGTGCTCTACGTGCACGCGCCCGGGCGTTCCGAGATCAGCGGCAATCACACCGATCACGAGGGCGGCCACGTTATCGCCGGCTCGCTCGATGTCGCCGTTGACGGCATCGCCGTAGCAACCGACTCCAACAAGGTCCGCGTCGCCGACGAGGGCTACCCCACGTTTGAGATTACGCTCGACACGCTGGATGTTCAGGAGTCCGAGAAGGGCACGTCCGCAAGCCTCGTGCGCGGTATGGCCCACGAGGTCGTAGCACTTGGTGTTGAGCCCAAGGGCTTCGACTTCGCCTTTACCTGCTCCGTTCCCTCGGGTGGCGGACTTTCGAGCTCCGCCGCCGTCGAGGCCGCGTACGGTCGTGCCATGGAAACCCTCTGGGGCGCACCCGCCATCGAGCCCGTCGCGCTCGCCCAGATGAGCCAGCGCACCGAGAACAACTATTACGGCAAGCCCTGCGGTCTGATGGACCAGGCCGCTGTGTGCCTGGGCGGCCTTGCCTACATGGACTTTGAGGATCAAGCCCAGCCTAAGACCCAGAAGCTCGAACTCAACTTTGAGGATCACGGCTACGCGCTCGTGCTCGTTAAGGTCGGCGCCGATCACGTGGCCGCCACCGACGACTACGCCGCCGTTCCGCGCGAGATGCAGGACGTCGCCGCCGAGTTTGGCAAGGCACGCCTATGCGAGGTCGACGTTGCCGACTTTGACGCCAAGCTCCCCGAGCTGCGCGCCAAGCTGGGCGACCGTGCCTGCCTGCGCGCCGTTCACTACTGGTACGAGAACGGCCTGGTCGATAAGCGCTGGGCCGCCCTGAACGCCGGCGACATCGACCAGTTCCTGGTCCTGACGCGCAAGTCCGGCGCCAGCTCTGCCATGTACCTGCAGAATGTCGTTGCCAAACTGGGCTCCGAGCAGCCCTCGATGTATGCCCTAGCACTGGCCGAGCATGTGCTTGACGGCCGCGGCGCCGTCCGCATCCACGGCGGCGGCTTTGGTGGCACCATCCAGGCCTTCGTGCCGCTCGACCTAGTCGACACCTTTATCACCAAGATGAACAGCTGGCTGGGCGAGGGCTCTGCCCGTCACTACGCCATCTCTGACAAGGGGGCTTACGCGGCATGGCTGTAATGACTGACGTGCGCGAGGCCGCGCAGGGCCTGATTGAGTATGCCATCCATCGATCGATGATCGGACAGGACGATCGCATCTGGGCCTACAACACCATTCTGGAGTGCATCGGCGCCACGGGTCCGGCGCTCGACATGATCTGGGCGCTCCAGGTCGAGAAACTCTCGCTCTTACACCCCGATACCCTCCCCGACTTTGACCTAGAGAGCACGCTTGCCGCGCTTGCCGAGGCCGCCGTTGCCAACGGTGCTGCCGAGGACACGGCATCGGGCCGCGACCGCATCGCCATGCGCATCATGGGCGTGCTGATGCCGAGGCCTTCGGTTGTAAACGAGGAGTTCAACGGACGCATGGGCGTCAACGAGCCCCGCGCCGCGACCGACTGGTTCTACGGCCTGTGCTGCGACGCCGGCTACGTGCGCCGCGCCGCCATCGCGCGCAATATCAAATGGAGCACCCCCACCAACTGGGGCGACCTCGAGATCACCATCAACCTGTCCAAGCCCGAAAAGGACCCGCGCGATATCGCCGCGGCCGGTGCGGCCAAGAACACGGGTGAGAGGTATCCCGCCTGCCAGCTGTGCATCGAAAACGAAGGCTACCCTGGACGCTCCGCCGCAACCGACGGCGGCGCCCACCCCGCCCGTCAGAACCTGCGCGTTATCCCCATCCAGCTCGACGGCGAGCGCTGGGGCTTCCAGTACAGCCCGTATGCGTACTTTAACGAGCACTGCATTGCCATGAGCTCCAAGCATCGCCCGATGCACGTAGATCGCAAGAGCCTGACCTGCCTGCTCGACTTTGTCGACCTGTTCCCGCACTACTTTATTGGCTCCAACGCCGACCTGCCCATCGTGGGCGGCTCGATTCTGTCGCACGACCACTTCCAGGGCGGCGCACACGAGTTCCCCATGATGCATGCCACCGAAGTCTCGCAGTTTAGCGTGCCCGGCTTTGACCAGGTCAGCGGTACCGTGTTGCAGTGGCCGCTTTCGGTGCTGCGACTGCGCTCGCACGACCGCGCCCAGTTGCTCGACGCTGCCGAGAAGATTATCCTCGCCTGGCGCGAGTGGACCGATGAGTCGGTTGGCGTTATCGCACACACGACCGACGGCGTAGCGCACAACACCGTGACGCCCGTCATCCGCCGCGTCGACTCCCGCGGCAATGCCGGCGGCGAGATTTACGAGGCCTACCTGGCGCTTCGCTGCAATATCACGACCGACGAGCATCCGCTGGGCGTTTTCCACCCGCATGCCGAGTATCACCACATTAAGAAGGAGAACATCGGCCTGATCGAGGTCATGGGCCTGGCTATTTTGCCGCCGCGCTTGGTTCCTGAGCTCGGTGCTGTCCGCGAGCACCTGCTGGCGGCCAAAGCCGATGTCAGCTACGACCTTGCCGGCGCGCTCGAGGGCGATGATCTTTGCCGCAGCCATGCCGCGTGGGCCGAGGATGTCTATGCCCGCCGTGCCGACGAGCTTACGGCGGATAACGCCATCGATATCCTGCACGAGGAGGTCGGCGTGGTGTTCGGCCACGTGCTCGACAACGCCGGCGTCTTTAAGTGGGACGAAGCCGGCCGCGCCGCCCAGCAGCAATGGCATAGATCGGAAGAGCGTCGTGTAGGGAAAGAGTGTAGATCTCGGTGGT
>CABSBK010000069.1 GCA_902475865.1 uncultured Collinsella sp. | reverse complement strand
CGCGCGATGGCCGTGCTCGAGCGCTCCGCCACCATGGGCGTGATCGTTGCCGCCCCCACGGCCGGCTCCGCGGGCGTCGTCCCCGGCTGCGTGCTGGCGCTCGCCGATCACCTCCAGCTCGACGATGAACAGGTCATGGATGCCCTCTACTGCGCCGCCGCCATCGGCCTCAACCTCACCACGAGCGCCTGCGTCGCCGGCGCCGAGGGCGGATGTCAGGCCGAGGTTGGAAGCGCTGCCGCCATGGCCGCCGCCGCGCTGGTCCAGATGATGGGCGGCACGCCCGAGCAAGCGCTCGACGCCAGCTCCATTGCACTGAGCAACCTGTTGGGCCTCGTTTGCGACCCCGTCGGCGGCCTTGTCGAGGTGCCCTGCCAAAACCGCAACGCCATCGGCGTGGCCGCGGCCTTCAGCTCGGCGCAGCCCGCCCTCGCCGGCATCAAGAGCCTGGTGCCGTTTGACCAGATGGCACACGTCATGCTCTCGGTGGGCCATGCCCTGCCTGCCACGTTGCGCGAAACGGCCAAGGGCGGCATCGCGCAGGCTCCGGCAGCGCTTTCGGCGTGCGCGAAATGCGGAATATGCAGATAGCGAGCAAAAGCGAACGATAGGTGGGACATATGTCCCACCTATCCTTTATCGCCACTGTTTTCGTAGCACAAGCAACTGCGTAATCGCTATAATTCAAGCCCAGTTAAAACACGATGAGCCGTAAAGCGAAACTCGAAGGAAATATACACGATGTCGCAAATCGACCGCAGCCAACTGATCCCCGATCCGCAACAGCCCAGCAGGCAGCCCGGAGGAATCCAATCGCCGCGTCCCGTCGCGCCAGCCCATGGTCAACAGCACGGCGCGGCAAATACCTCCCCGCGCCCCAATCGGGGCCAGCATCAGCAGCGTCAGCAGCGTTCCGCACATGGCGCCGGTCACAACCAGGGCCCTTCGCACACTCGAGTTTCCAACAACCGCGGCCCCGCCAACAACCGCTCCGCAAAGGGCAATAAGACGGGTGGCAAGACGGCGTTCTTCGTCGTCCTCGGCCTCGTCGCCATCGTCTATATCGTGGGCGTCGTGGCGTTTTCTCAGATTGCCTACCCCAACACTACCATCGCCGGCGTCGACATCTCGTTTTCCAACGCCTCTTCCGCCGCTACCAAGGTCAACTCAGCGTGGAAGCACTACAAGCTCACCGTTTCGGGAGATGACTTTAGCTGGACCTATCAGCCCGAATCCGACGAGCCCATCGTCGACGGCGAGGCAGCTGCCCACGAGATTATCGGCAGCAACGAGCCGCTGCTGTGGCCCTCGCGCCTGATTGCCTCGCTCGGCGGCAAGAACGTTAGCGCGACCAAAAACGGTACCATTGACCTGGAACAGGACGTCGACCTGTCCATGCTTTCGGACGCCTTTGACCAAAAGCAGTTCGAAGGGGATCTGGGTGCCGCCATCGACGCATTCAACGAGGGCCGCTCGGGTACCTTTGAGGCATCGAGCTCCTACGACGAGAAGGCAGGCAAGTTCACGATCGAGAAGGCCCGCTCCAACGAAAAGCTCAACCGCGAGCATGTCATTAAGTATGCGGAGATCGAGCTCGCGTCGCTCGCCGAGACCGTCGATCTTACGAAGCTCGGCAACGATGCCTACGAGCCGCTCAACGGCACGCTGACAGATGATCAGATTCAGGCCGCATGCGATGCCGCCAACAACTTCCTGGGCGTCAACGTGACTCTCAAGCTCAACGGCGAGGATGCCGGCAAGGTCGACGGCAGCTCGGTGCTGCAGTGGATCAGCTTTGCCGACCCTGCAAACCCCACACTCGACACCTCCCAGATCAGCAACTGGGCAGCAGACCTCGCCAACGGCTTTAATACCGTGGGCTCCACTCGCTGGTGGACGCGCGCCGATGGCAAGCAGTGCGCCGTCGAAGGCGGTGACTTTGGTTGGTCTATCGATAGCAGCACGCTTGCCAAGCAGGTCGAGGATGCTATTAACAACAAGCAGACCGGCGAAATTGAGATCAACTACTCCCAGAAGGCCGACACCTTTACCGCCAAGGGAGAGCCCGATTGGAAGGCGTATATCGACGTCGACCTGTCCGAGCAGCACGCGCGCTACTATGACGAGAGCGGCAATATCGTTTGGGAGGCCAACTTTATTTCCGGCAAACCGGGCGAAGACGCCACCCCCGAGGGCGTGTGGCAGATCAACAGCAACGACGGCGCCACCAAGCTTATCGGCGCCAAGGACCCCAAGACCGGTAAGCCCAAATACGAGAGCCCGGTGAGCTACTGGATGCCGTTTGAGGGCAACATGGTTGGCTTCCACGACGCTACCTGGCAAAACGATTCGAGTTTCGATAGTGCCGAATCGTATAAATGGTGCGGTAGCCACGGCTGCATCAATCTGCGCCTGGCCGATGCCAAGGCGCTCCACGACTGCATCAAAGTCGGTCTGTGCGTGGTCGTGCATTCCTAGCACGTCACGCGCAACGCAACAAAGCTCAGCGACACCTACCTTTCGATGCTGAAAGAAACGCGCCTATGCGCCCGCCCCAACCGGTGGGCGCATATACTTATCGCGGTATGTTCTATAAAGGAGACGCAATGTCGAATGTCCCCACCATCACCCCGGGTCCCGACGATACCGGGCGCGTGCCGGAAGGCGCAACTGAAACGCTGCCGTTTATCACCAGCGCCCCCACGGCGCAGCAAAACGAAGGCGAGCAAGGTAACGCCGGAATATCCGACGATGAGGCCTACGCAAAGCTCAAGTCCAAGCGTGCCGAACGGCGACACAAAAAGCTCGTCCGACGCGGCATTGCGGCCGGCATCGTGGGCGGCATTATCCTAATAGCCATTATTGTAAGCGTTGTCCTCAATTCGCAGCCGCAATCTGCAGGTGAACCTGTTACCGACATGGTCATGGAAGGCACCTTTACCACGACTGTCGAGGCAAAAGGACAGCTCAAGCCAATTTCTGCCTCAGTGGTCTCCCCTTCTGTTGACGGCACGGTAGCATCGATCAACGTGCAAGCCGGTCAGAGCGTCAACGAGGGCGACGTGCTCATGACCATTAAAAACGATGAGCTCGATAATGCCGTTGCCGAGGCGCAGCGCGCGGTCGCGGCCGCCCAGGAAGACCTGAAAAACGCACAGGCGACACTTGCTGCCGCACAGGCAGCACCGACGCTGGATGCCGACGGAGCGACCACCCCGACGGATGCAACCGCCAACGCCAGCGCCGTCTCGAGCGCTCAGCGCAATCTCGCCTCGGCCCAGGCAACCCTGGACCAGGCAAACGCCAAGGCGGCCGAACGCACCGTAAAGGCCCCCAGCTCGGGTAGCGTCGTCGATCTCAACGCCAAAGTGGGCGCTACGGTGACCGGAGGCATGGTCATGGGCGAAGGCGACACGAGCGGCGGCAAGCAGTGCATGCAGATCGCCGACCTCTCCAAGATGAAGGTGACGGTTCAGGTGGGCGAAAAGGACATCGCCAAGATCGCCGTGGGCCAGAGCGCCAACGTTACCTATCCCGCGTTTCCCGATATCGTGAGCCAGGGCACCGTCACGGCTATCGCGTCGGTGGCAAACTCCGACGCTGCCAACGTTGGCGGCGGCAGCGTGACCTTTAACGTCGACATCCTCATCGAGGCACCCGATAGCCGCCTTAAGCCCGGTATGACTGCCGAGGTCTCGGTGGTGACCGAGCAGCTTGACGACGTAGTCATGGTGCCCACCATGGCCCTGATGACCGAGGATGGCGAGCACTATTACGTCAATCTTGCCACCGATGACGAAGGCAAGGAGACACGCCGCGTTAAGGTGACCATCGTGACGCAAAACGACAACGACGCCGTGGTCGGCAAGACGCAGGTCAAGCGCGACGACCAGGGCAACGAGATCAACCCCGACGTGCCGGTTACCAAGCTGCGCGATGGAGACACCATCGTGGTGGATACCGGCGCAGGCATGACGGCAGACGGCGGCGACAGTATGCCTGCCGATGAGGGCATGTAATGCGCCCCGTCATCGACATCCGCAACGTGCACCGCATCTTTGAGAGCGAGGCCGGTTGCGCTCACATCCTGCACAATGTGAGCCTGGCGGTGGACCCCGGTGAGTTCGTCGCCATCACCGGCCCCTCGGGCTCAGGCAAGTCGACGCTCATGAACATCCTGGGTTGCTTGGACAAACCGACGGCGGGCGACTATTACCTGCAGGGCCTCAATGTCGCCGAACTGGACGATGATGAGCTCACCGAGGTGCGGGCGCTGAGCATCGGCTTTGTCTTTCAGAGTTTCAACCTGCTGCCGCGTCTGTCGGTTATCGAAAACGTCATGCTGCCGCTGTCCTACACCAATGTGCCGCGCAACCAGCGCGAGATGCGCGCCGTGCACGCACTGCAAGCCGTCACGCTACCGGTCGACCATTGGGACCACCGCATATCAGAACTCTCTGGTGGACAGATGCAGCGCGTTGCCATCGCGCGCGCCCTCGTCAACGATCCGCCCATCATCCTGGCCGACGAGCCCACGGGAAACCTAGACTCGACAACTGGGGCACTCGTCATGGAAACCTTCCATAAGCTCCAAGAACGAGGCAAGACCATCGTACTCATCACGCACGACCCGGGCATTGCTGCCGAGGCCGACCGTGCCGTGACTATCCGCGACGGGCGAATCCATGACGGCGCATATATCGCACATGCGCCGAATACGCTACGCGGAGCCGTCAACAGCCTACCCGCGATTTGCGTACCTTCTACACCGCCGAAAGGAGCAGAGGCATGAGCACCCGCGATCTTGTCCAAGAAGCCCTGCACTCGCTCGAGGCCAACAAGGGACGTAGCCTGCTCACCATCCTGGGCATCGTCATTGGCATCGCCTCGGTCATAGCCATGACCTCGCTCATCGGCGGCATCCAAAACAGCTTGGTCAACAGCTTGGGCCTCAATGCGGCCCGCATGGTGCAGATCTACTCGTCCCAAGAGCTCACCGATTCGGATGTCGAGAAGCTGCGCAAGACGGTGCCGCAAATCGAGCAGATCGGCATCGTCGACAGCGCCTATTCCGAGTACAAAGTTGGAGATAAGAGCTATACCGTCATGGCCCAAGGTGTCGATAGTGACATGCTCGATGCCGTGGGCGCCAGCAAGATCGTTGCCGGTCGCACCTATAACGACATCGAGTCCAAATCCGGCGCGCGCGTGGCGCTCATTGGCCGCGGCGGCGCCGATCAACTGTACGGCAACGAACAGGACGCGATTGGCAAGACCATCAAGGTTTCGAGCGGAGACGTGCAGATTATTGGCGTCATCGACGGCGGCAACGACTCCATGGGCTCGCTGAGCCTGTACATGCCACGAGAAACGATCGCCGAGCTTTTCGGCGATGACAATCCATCGTTTCCCAGTGTGACGGCACTCGCCGCTGAGGGCACCGATATGGACGAGCTCTGCAAGACGATCGAGTCCAAGGTGCGCAGCATGAAGGGCATCTCGGAGGACGACGAGTACGACAGCGTGTCGGCAAGCTCCATGAAGAGCGCTATCGATGCCCTCAACTCCTTTATGGGCGCCTTCTCGCTCATCATGGGCGCCGTTGCTGGCATCTCACTTCTAGTCGGCGGTATCGGCATTATGAACATGATGCTCACCAACGTGACCGAGCGCATTCGCGAGATCGGTATTCGCCGCGCTCTGGGCGCAAGCCGACGCGATATCACGGCCCAGTTTTTGGCCGAATCCTCGGCGCTGTGCATCACCGGCGGCATTTTAGGTGTCGTGATTGGCTATCTACTGGCCTGGGGTCTTACGTTCTTTGCCGCCAACTCGAGCATTATGAGCGAGTTTGGGGCCACTGGGACGATTACGCCGAGCTTCTCCATTACGACCGTGCTGATCGCATTTGCCGTATCGGTCGGCATCGGCGTGGTCTTTGGCTTCTACCCCGCCCGCCGCGCCGCAAAGCTCGATCCAGTCGAGTGTCTGCGCTATCAGTAAGCCAAAACAAGATAAGTTGCGGTGAAATAGAGACTGTTTATGCTGCTAAAAGGCCATATCTGACCCTATTCCACCGCAATTTAGAGCGCGTCCGGTATAACGCTTCACCCCAAATCAAATTGATTCGTTGAATAGACACATTACAAATCTTTATACTTCGCTTAATCCACAAGTGGGTATTATCACACACAAAGCACACGTGAAAGGATATACCCATGTCGCTTACACAGTCAGCAGAGCGTGCAGCGCTCAACAAGCTCATCGATTATCTCGACGACAACCCGCAAGAAAACATCGACAAAATCATGGACCTCGTGAACCAGCTGG
>CABSBK010000068.1 GCA_902475865.1 uncultured Collinsella sp. | reverse complement strand
ATGAGCTGATTGAACTTGAGCATGCGAGCGACGTCATCGCTTGCGTGATCGCGAGCATAATCTTCTCGGATCCAGCGCTCGATTTCGGCATACTCGGTATTGACGCAAAAGACCTTAGCCGAAGAATTGACCGAGGAGTTCTCGTTGTCCTGACGATATGAAAGCACGGCATCGTGCAGGTAAACGGCCTTGTCTGCGCATGCGATCGCCTTAAAGGCAAACGACGTGTCCTGAAAGGATGCTCCCGGAGTCGGCAGGAACTTGATGCCGTTGCGCTCAAGAAAATCACGGCGGTACACGGCCGACCAAATCGACGGCTTTTGCTTAAAGAACTGCGTCGTGTCGCTCGGATGCACCGGCTTGTCACAGTCCCTTGCCTTAAACATCTCGTGCAGCGAGCGGCGCTCCTCGGGCTTAGACCAGTAGAAGTCAAAATTTGCCTTCGCAAAGTCGGTATTGAAGCGCTCGGCAGCTGCCACGAGCTTCTCCAGCGCATCGGGCGCCATAAAGTCATCGGACTCCAGAATGCCCACGTACTTGCCGCGCGCCATCTCAAGCCCGCGGTTCATGGAGTCGCCGTAACCGCTATTGGCCTTGTCGATCATCTTCACGCGCGCGTCGCGCTCCATGTACTCGCGGATAATCGCCGGCGAGTTGTCGGTAGAGCCGTCGTTGATGCAGATGATTTCGATGTCCTCGAGCGTCTGCGCCACGGCGGAATCGAGGCACTCGCGCAGATAGCGCTCAACGTTGTAGATGGGAACAAGCAGCGACAGGACAGGGCCGCCAGGGGAATTAGTAGACAAATGTGCTCCTTAGGAAATACCTGCCGTTAATGGTATCAAAGGGTCGTCCCGCCCGCGGGCGTTTATATAATCTATGGAGCCCGCAGAGGCAAACCGATACGAAAGGACGTCATGCAGCACAAAGCCGCACGCAACATAGTCATCGAAGCGCTGCGCTTAATCGCGGTCGCCACGCCCATGGCAGGTTCCTGCGTTTTATTCAAACCTTGCCAACATGGCGCAGCGACCCTTTACAATAGGTGCCGTCCAAACGACGCATTCGATAGCTTCCGTGCGGCGCTCGCCCGCCACGCGTGAAAGGATATATTCCCCATGACTTCCACCCTTCCCGCTCCCATCGACAAGCTTGCCATCGTCGTCGTCACCTATAAGCGCCAGGAGCTTCTGGCCAACCTGTTCGACTCCATGACCGAGCTCACGGCAACGCCTTGGCGTATCGTGATCGTCGACAACGAGAATTCACGCGAGACCGAGGCCATGTGCGCCGCATTCAACGAGCGCCTCGCCAACCTGTGGGGCATCGACGCCGATCAGCCCGATGCAAAGGGCGGCACCGACCGCGTCATCTACGCCCCGCAGCTCGAAAACGGCGGCGGCGCGGGTGGCTTCTCCGCCGGCACCAAGTGCGCCTACGACCTGGGCGCCCAGTGGTTTTGGGTGATGGACGACGACGTACTCGTCATCCCCGAGGGCATTGAGCGCCTGGCCAAGTGGGCGGACCGCTACGACGTCATCCAGGGTTCGCGCCTGGACTTTGACGGTGGCGCCTTCTTTTGGCAGTACCAGCTTATCCTTTCGCTTGGTATCCCCAACCCCATCGCTAAGTGGGACCTGGGCCCCGAGGGCTACCGCGCCATGAACCAGCTGTGCTTTGAAGGCGGCCTGTTCTCGCGCCGCGTTGTCGACAAGATCGGCCTGCCCGATGCGCGCTTTTTCATCTACGGCGACGATGCCTGCTACGGCTATGTTGCCAGCCAGCACTTCCCCGCCGCCGTGGTTGCCGACGTGGTGCTCAAGCGTGCCCGCGCCGTCTCTAACTGGGATATCGCCGGCAAACGCCAGCTCAACTCAACGAGCGACACCAACCGCTACTACATCATGCGCAATCGCGGCTTTTTGGCCCGTTACATGCAGATTTACGGCGACTACCACCCCATCTTGTTCCGCTTGGGCAACGCCGCGACCTTCTGCAAGGAGTTCATTCGTCTGGCAGCGGTCGACAAGTGCTTTAAGACCGGCATCCCGGCGCTGCGCCGTGGCATGAAAGATGCCCGCAAGATCATCAAGGATCCCAACTGGAAGCCCATGCCGCCCATGAAGGACGCGGAGTAGCGGGCACCCCCGCAGCATCGCCTGCCCCTACAGCCGCTGGCACACCGCTGCCACATGCTGCCCGTCAAAACCGAATCCCCAGCGCATACGGCCCACACCGGGTCGCGGCACGCGAATCTTGTCGATGCCGTCGCGCTCTATGTCGAGCAGCGCCTGAACGGCCAGCAGCTCCAGGCCCAGCGCATCCACACCGGGGTCGTACATCAAGTTGATTGTTATCAGCGGACGCTCTTCGAGCATGCCGATCGTGTCTGCCACGTCAAACACAGAGCCCGTAGGAAAAACCTGAATGTCCCAGCGATTCGCGCCACGCTTTCGCCTCGAGGCAGGATTGGCATAGCCCGGCAAGCCAAAGCAGAGCCCCTGCAAGAGCAGATGATATGGTAGCGGCTTATCTGGGTCGGTCTCACCGATTCCCGCATCTCCCAGGATGCGTTCTAACGCCCGCTTCACCGCACCCTCGTCCCCACGGCACAACCCATCTCGAAACGTATCGACGTCTCGAACGTCCTCGGCAGCACGCTCAAACCAATCAATAATCACCAGACGAAAGGCCTGGCGAAGCTCGTTATTGGGCAACCGCAGAGCACGGGAGCAGATGTCGTGCTCCGGTTCCTCAGTCATATCTGTCGTCAGGAAACCGGACAGATACAGCGCCGTCCACAGACCATCATCAGACGAGGTCTCTGGCCCCGCAGCGCCCAAACAAAGCGGGACCTCAATGTATCCATGGGCCTCGAGCAAATTGAACAGAGCCGAAAGGCGGTCAAGATTCCAGTCACAAACTACCCTACTCAGGCAATCGGCATACCCATACAGGTCGGCACGCACAGGCGCCGTGCAGCCTCGGTCCAGAAAACCGATCACACGCGCCGGACTCGAGCAATAGGTCCTGCCAAACCGATATCCCTCGAGCCATTCACGCGCATCATCCAGGTATTCCTCGCGTCCAGCATGACTCAACAGAGCCTCAACCTCGGCATCCGAAAAGCCGAACCAACGGTCGCACCACGTCGAAAGGGGCGTCGAAAGACGATACGAGCAGCTGCGCGAAGAAAGCGCCATCTCGGCAGGGTTAGGACGCTCCCCCATCAGACACGTCAACCGTAGCGAATGGCCCGCGGTGGCAATGGCGTCGAACAGCACGCGATCGAGCAGCTCCGCCGGACCGGCGCCGGAAGCGTCCCTCGCGCTCGCACTGGGCGACCACGCCGCGTCGTACCCATCAACGAGCAATACAACCTGCTCATCGCAGGCCATCTCCAGCAGCTCAATGAGCAGACCAAGCACCGAGTCAACCTCGGCCTCGCTCGCCACGCCACGCACAACGCGTTCGATGTGACGTACCTTGTCTCGAGCTAAATCCGGAGCTTACAAGAGTGGCATCAAGCGAGCGCATTCGCCCGAAAGAGCGTCACGCACGACGCCATCGACGTTGGCACCACACTTCGCGGCGCCAGAAAAGTCCAGCGATATCACAGGGTAGCAGGCAAACTCATCCCGATAGCGCCCGCCACCCGCATCCCAAATCTGAGAACCAGCAAACAGGCCCCGATCGACCTGCCCGACCGCGGGTCGCTCCAGAAAAGCCTTAAGCATCGACAGGTTCATGCTCTTGCCAAAGCCTTCGGGCCGACAACACGCCACAACGGAAGCATCAGCATCCAAGACATCGGTAATAAACATCGTCTTGTCGACTAGCACGCATCGATCCATGGCCTCGGCAAAGTCATGTTCGCCGACCGGTAGCGCCCCGTTACCCGAGCGGTTGATCAACTCTACGCCACAGTAGGCAGTATCGCCGTAAATCGCCTGTTCAGACACCGTAACTTCTCCCTAAAACGCAGCACGATGCCCATTGTATCGAGCAACTCAACCGCAATAATGCCGTCATGCAGACGTTTCGGGCAACGGTAGCAACATGGGGTGTGAGGGGGCATAACTAATCGTTGCACAACAAAACGGGGCCCGATGCATTCGCACCGGACCCCGTCCTAGTTCTTAGATTATCGGGCGACCAGGATCTTACTCCTCGGATCCGTCCTGGCCAGCAGTCTTCTTCTGCTGATCAAGCTTGTGTTTACCACTCACAATGGACGTGGCACCAAGCGTAGCCAAGCTCGCACTGGCAAGGCTCGCCATCACGATGAGGTCGCCCGTCTTGGGCATATTGCCACCCGAGGCCTTGGTCGTCGTGGTCGTGGTAGTCGTCGTGGTGGTCGAGGTGACGTTCTTGTCGTCAACCTTCTGAGCATCGGCATCGGACTGTCTCGCGCCTGCATCGGTCGAAGCATCGGCATCGCCATCAGTCCTGGACTCGGGAGCCTCGCCAGAAGTGTTCTCACCAGAAGACGAGCAACTGTTGTTGCCAGCCGTAATCGAAGACCCGATCGCGGCGCCAAGCTGCTCGACAAAGGAGGACTTGTTCTCGGTCGACGAATTACTGACATCGGAGTCCTCGGTCGAGTCGGAATCAGTGCCAGAGCTCTCGCCAACATCGGTGGAGCCATTGGAGGGGCCGCCAGTCGATCCAGAGACAGAACCACCGGTTGAACCAGAGCCCGAATCACCAGCACCGCCAGCAGACTCCGTTCCACCCGAAGCAGTCCCGCCATTACCGGCACCATTGTTACCAACACCAGTCGAAGGCGCACCCGTCTCGCCGCCATTGTCCGCATCACTATCGGTTTCCACCGTTGGCCCAGCAGGCGCAGCAGGGGCCTTGTTCGGGTGAGGTGCCGGCGCGGGCGCAGGCTTAGGCTCAGGATCGGGCTCCGAAGGCGTCTCCTCAGCGGCAGCCTCGTCCTCGGCAATATAGACCAAGCAGTCCTTGAGCTCGTTTTTATAGCGATTCTTCCATCCCTCATGGTACTGAGGCTGACTCGAATACTTGCGCGCCACGTTATCAACCACGCTGTTCGAAAGCGCGGTCACAAACTCGCGGTCGGTCATATCGTTGGAAAGATTCGCCCAACGGAAAAAGTCCTGGCAGCCACCGGTACCGCACATATTGGTGATGCTCCACACCATGCCTTTGACACAATCGGCGCGACCGGAAATATCAATGCCCAGAGCGTTCTTGAGCCACGACTCGGTCACCGCATAGTAGGAGTTGTACGCATAGGCATCCTGCAGCGCCGAGAACTCTGTGGGGTCAGTGTTATAGGCGCCCAGGAAGGCCTCCTGCGCGATGCGGCCCAGCTCGGTGAGCTGGCCATTCGCATACATGGGGTTGCTTCCGTTGGAAATCTCGCCACCGCGGTCAATCGCGTCCTTAAGCATGCCGTACTTGGCAGAATCGTAGTTGTAGACCTGCTTCATAAACGGAATGAGCGACCAACGGCGATCGAACTGGTAATAGCCCAGCGCGTTGTATCCGTCGCCATATGAAAAACCCTGGTTGTAATTGCCGTGGCTCTCGTATTTGGTAAAGTACTTCATCTCGTCGGTCACATTGACAAACGAAACACCCTGAACCGACCTCAGCACGCCCGAGAAAGACTGCTGGGTGTAGAGGCCCTTATCGATATCGGTGGCATCCGAGGCAACGCCCGGCGTGGGCTCCTCGGCTATAGCGGTTGCGGGTGCGGCAACGGCGCCAAACGAAAGCGCCAGCATAAGGCCCGCAACAATCGCGGAATGCTTGGGTTGCATACATCCTCCCTGCATTGGTGTGGTTAAAGTGCAGTTTGCAAAGATGGATTCAGTATTACAGCTCCCCGTTTGTTGCACAACAACCCATCGGTAAACGGCAACAACCCTCCGCGAAATCTAAAGGAATTAAACAAACTGGTCGTCGGGCACCAGAAGAAGCTCGCCGTATCGCTCCATCAGCCCGTCTCGCAACTGGCAGAAAGCGGGAATATAGACGTTCAAGATGCGCTGAATCAAATCTTGAGCGAGCTTGTTGTCATAAATATGAACGTTCGTGTTACGGTCTCTGAGCATATCTAGCCAGGCCGCCTCATCAAGAAAGGCGTAGAAACGGTAGCACGCCTTCAAGATGGCACGAGGAGACCCCGACGCGGCAAGCGTGGCACCCTCATACTCGAGCAGACGCTTAAGGAGCTTCCAGCTCAGTTCAAATTGAAGATTGAACTTATTAATCAATCCACTCTGAACAAAATCATTGTTGAGATCCTGATTGGGCGCATCCTCAAGATTCGCCAAGGCGCTGGCAAAGTTCTAATATT